>JALYNX010000096.1 GCA_030772935.1 Actinomycetota bacterium
GAGAGCGCTTCCGCACTCTCGCGCAAGAACCAGATCTCACTTCTCTTGACATAACCTACGAATTGTTTGTATGTTTGAGAGCGCTCTCAGGAGGAGGAGCCCTGCAGATGGCACGGACACTTGATGATCTGGCGGAACTAAGCGGGGTTTCCCGTGCCACCGTCTCCCGGGTCATCAACGGAGGATCCGTTTCGCCGGCGACCCGGCAGAAGGTGCTCGATGTCCTGGAAACCACCACTTACCGACCCAACCTTGCGGCGCGCAACCTCGCCAGCGGCAAGTCGGGAGTCGTCGGTGTGGTCATGCACGTGGCCGCAGGGTTGACGTTCTCGGACAAATACTTTGCCGGCCTTCTAACCGGAATCTGTGATTCTCTGACTGAGCAGGCGGCCGGGATGATGCTCTGGCTCGGCAACCGGACCAAGGAGCAGACGCTTGATCAGATCCTCTCGATGGGGCTCGACGGGATCATTGTCACCGCCGACACCATCGACGATCCGCTGGTGGATGGCCTTCGGTCTTCCGGTGTACCCGCCGTCCTCATCGGGCACCGCCGTGCTGACAACGATGCGAGCTACATCGATATCGACAACGAGTCCTCCGCGGAGGCCATCACCGACCACCTCGTCGGCCTGGGGAGAACGCGGATCGGTCATATCACCGGGCGCCGCGACAGCGTCTCAGGACGGGATCGGAAGGCGGGGTATCGGCGGGCGATGCGTCGCGCCAATCTGCCCACTGAAGGTTTCATCGCCGAGGGTGACTACACGCTCGAGGGCGGGCATGAGGCCGTCGGGCGTCTGCTCGAGTTCGGCGTCGACGCCTTGTTCTGTGCCAACGACAACAGCGCTGTTGGGGCATTGGACGCGATTCGAAATGCGGGGCTTCGAGTGCCGGAGGATATTGCCCTGGCCGGCTTCGACGATCTGGCGATCGCGTCGGAGATCGACCCACCCCTCACCACGATGCGCCAGGACATCTCCGGGATCGGCCAGGAGGCTGCCCGCAATCTCTTGAGTCTTCTGGAAAACCCCGATGGTGGGCCACGTAGAGTGCTTCTTCCGACCGAGTTGGTCATCAGACAGTCAACGATTGGAGATTTCCCGGGATAGCCCGGGAGAGAAAACGGCTCCGCCCGTCCCCGGGGCAGGGCCACACCGGTCAAACCGATCGGTGAAATGATCCGGGGTCGAAGGAGGAGAACGGATAGAAATGAAGAAAGCTAAGAGTATCGCCCTCGTGGTGGTCCTTTTCTTGATTCTCGGCGCTTGTGGTGACTCCGGTACTTCCAGCAGCACCACAGCGGCTGGGAGCGAGGGGTCCACGACGGCGGCGCCCGCCGGGTCAACGACCGCGGCACCTTCCGGCGAGGCCGTGGAGGTCCGATGGTTCGTCGGGCTCGGCGCCGGTGACGCGCCGGAGCAGAAGGCGGCCCAGGAGCAGGTCGTTGCCACTTTCAACGAGTCGCAGGATGAGATCGAGCTCGTGCTCGAGATCGTCGACTACGACGTCGCTTACACGACCCTGGCCAACCAGATCGCTACGGGCGACGCCCCGGACATCATCGGCCCGGTAGGCCGCGACGGCTCGAATGGGTTCGCCGGGCTCTACCTGGACATCGAGCCATTGATCGCGTCGACCGGGGTGGAGACCTCACAATGGGCGACGGCCGCCGTGGACAACCAGCGGGAAGCCGACGGGACCTTGGTCGGTCTCCCGTTCGGGTCCTTCCCGTCGGCCATTTACTTCAACCGGGACCTCTTTGCGGAGGCCGGTCTGCCCGAACCGCCACAGGAGTACGGGCCGGATGGCGTGACTGTCTACGGTGAGGGCACGGAGTGGGAGGGAACCTGGGACTGGGCCAAGGTGCAGGAGATCGCCGAGATCCTGACCGTTGATGGCAACGGGGTGGACGCCACGGATCCCGCCTTCGACCGCACAACCGCTACGCAGTGGGGCTTCCACTGGCAGTTCACCACCGGTCTCTTTCAGAACGGATCGTTCTGGGGCGCCGGTTACCCGCTGGCGGATGACGGCACAGCCGATATCCCGGCAGTCTGGGAAGAGGAGTGGAAGTGGTTCCACGCCAACGTGTGGGAGCGAGGCATCTCACCAGACCAGACCATATTGGAGGCGGGCGACAACCTGTTCCAGGGCGGGAACATTGCAATGGCGGCGACTCACCTGTGGTACACCTGCTGCATCCAGAACACTGAGAACAACATTGCCGGCGATTTCTGGGACTACGGGGTCATGCCTTCCAATGACGGCGTGGTCACGGCCAACATGCATGCGGACACCTTCCGCATCCTGGAGTCCACCGAGCACCCTGAAGAGGCCTTCACGGCTATGTACTACCTCCTCACCGAGGCGGCTCTGGACCTGCTGACGGCCTACGGCGCAGCGCCGGCGGACCCGGCGTTGATGGACGCTTATCTGGCAAACCAAGATGAGAGGTACCCGCAAGGGGTCAACTGGCAGACCATCCTCGATGGCGCCAACTATGCGGACAACCCGAGCCACGAGACCTTCCTCCCCGGATGGTCGGAGTACAAGGCCCGGCTCGTGGAGCTCGAAACTGGGATCCTGTCCAATCCGGATCTCGATCTGGATGCTGAGATCGCGCAGGTGGAAAGCGACCTGAGTGTGATCTTCGCCGAGAACGCTGAATAGGTAACGTCACGGTCGATGGTATGTCCATGATCGTCGATGAGGGGGTGGCCGGTTCGGCCACCCCCTCATCACCCTCATCGTCACGCAAACGTTCTTCCCTGGCGAAGAGACGGGGACGGGCCGGGCTTTGGTTCGTCATGCCCTGGATACTCGGGTTCTTCCTCTGGTACGCGATCCCGATGGCCGCCTCCCTCTGGTTCTCGTTCACCGACTACGACCTGGTTAGTGACGAGCCCTTGCAATTCGTGGGGCTGGAGAACTGGGTCAGGTTGTTCAACGACCCCGACGTTCACCAGTCGGTCTTGGTCACCCTCAAGTTCGGGGCGATCGCCCTCCCCGTCGCGACTCTGTTCCCGATGGCAATTGCATATTTGTTGGTCGCGAACTCCCTCAAGGGGCGAGAGGGCTTTCGCGCTCTGTACTTCATGCCCTCGATCATCCCCTTCGTCGCCGCGGTCCTCATCTTCACCGGGGTCTTCAACGGGAAAATCGGCTGGGTGAACAAGATCCTCGCCATTTTCGGTATCGACGGGCCGGAATGGTTCTTCGATCAGTTCTGGATCTACCCCTCCCTGGTGTTCATCGGTCTCTGGGCGGCGGGCAACGCCATCCTCATTTTCATCGCCGCCATGAAGGGGGTGCCGTCTGATCTGTATGCAGCAGCGCGCATCGACGGCGCCGGGGAGTGGGGTTCCTTCCGGCACATCACCATCCCCTTCACCACCCCGATAATCTTCTACAACCTGGTGATCACCCTGATCGGGATCTTCGGCTACTTTCTGGTCCCCTTCGTCCTCAACAACGGCAGCGGCGCACCCAACGGGGCTACCCAGTTCTATGCCCTCTACTTCTTCAGGACCGGGTTCCAGTTCTTCGACATGGGATACGCGGCGACATTGGCCTGGGCTCTGTTCATCGTCGCAGTGGTGACGACGGGACTCCTTTTCTGGTCGGCCAAGTACTGGGTCCACTACGAGTTCGAGGGATGAGACGATGACTGCCACCCTCGAGCGCGAGAGCACCCCCTTAGCCACGACCAATGTCGATCGTCCCCGGAAGAGGCGGTCCCACGGCTGGATTGTGACCGGGATCACCGGGTTGGTGCTGTTCGTGTTCCTCCTCCCCCTGGGATACATGACGGTCACCTCGCTCAAGTCCGAGCAAATGCTGAACGATCTCGAGGGTCCGATCCTTCCCCAGTCGGCGGCTACCTTCGAGTACGAGGGAGAGCAACTCACCATTTACACGGTCACGATGCCCGACGGCACCGAGCGTGAGTTGGCGATGCTCCAGCCGGGGAGGCAGACATCACAGTTCATAGACCCCGCCGATCCATCGGCCGGGCCTATCGAGTGGGAAGGCAACTGGAGGTTGCTCGAGCCCACCTACGCCCTCGACCCGCAATGGCAGAACTACAGCCAAGCCTGGGACTTGATGGACTTCCCGCTTCTGCTGAGGAACACGCTCGTCATCGCGGGGCTGGGGACGATCGGGGCTGTCGGGTCCTCGATCCTGGTCGCCTACGGGTTGGCCCGCTTCCACGTGCCGTTTGGCAGGTCGATCATGGTGGTGCTCATCGCCACCATCATCCTCCCTCGTTTTGCGACGCTTGTTCCCACCTACACGCTCTTCCTCCGCATCGGATGGGTGGGCACATGGCTGCCGTTGATCGTTCCCCACTTCTTCGCCAACGCCTTCAATGTGTTCCTGCTCAGACAGTATTTCCTCACCATTCCCAAGGAGCTCGACGAAGCAGCCACCATCGACGGGGCGGGGCCGTTCCGCACTCTGTGGTCGGTTCTCCTCCCCCAGATGAAAGCCCCCATCGTGGCCGTATCCCTCTTTCATTTCTACTTCGCCTGGAATGACTTCTTCGAGCCCCTGATCTACCTCTCGGCACGGCCCGACTTGCAGCCGATCTCGGTGGGCCTGCGCACGTTCAACACGCTCTACGACGACGTTCCCAGCCTCCTCCAGTCGGGCGCCATGCTCGCGTTGATCATCCCGGTGATGGTGTTCCTCTTCGCCCAACGGGTTTTCCTCAAGGGGATCGACCTTTCCGGCGTGCAGAAATAGGTAGGTGACCGAGAATGAGGAAGTTCGGGGGATAAATGTTCGCCGCTTCGGAGTTCCCGTCCAGTTTCATCTGGGGCGTCGCTACGGCCGCCTATCAGATCGAAGGTGCCGTTGATGAAGACGGCCGCGGTCCGTCGATCTGGGATACCTTCAGCCACACCCCCGGACGAACCCGAAATGGGGCCAACGGCGATCTCGCCGTCGACCATTACCACCGCTATTCAGACGACGTGGCCCTGATGGCCGAGCTTGGAGTCAGCGCATACCGGTTGTCGATAGCCTGGTCGCGGATCCTCCCCGAGGGCACGGGCAAGGTCAACGAAGCGGGGATCGACTTCTATCGCCGGCTGTGCAAGGAGCTGCTGGAGGCAGGGATCACACCGTTCGTCACTTTGTATCACTGGGATCTTCCCCAGGCGCTGCAGGACCGCGGGGGTTGGGTGAACCGGGAGTCGGCGGACTGGTTTGCAGAGTACGCGGAAGTCACCAAGGCGGGCCTGGGAGACCTCATCAAGCACTGGGCCACCCTCAACGAGCCCTGGTGCTCGGCTTTCCTCGGGCACAGTTCAGGCGAGCACGCGCCTGGCTTGACCGATCCAGGCCAGTCGTTGGTTGCCGCTCATCATTTGATGCTCGCTCACCATGCCGCGATTCGCGCCCTGAGAAGCACCAACCCTCGGGGTGAAGACCAATTGGGCATCGTCCTCAACTTGATCCCGGCGTGGCCGGCTTCGGACTCCGCCGAAGACGTGTTTGCCGCCGAGTCGGTCGACGCCACCAGCAACAGGTTGTTCACCGAAGCGGTCTTCCACGGTCGCTATCCAGACGAGGTGCTGGGTTATGTCGATCGGTATGGGGTGACCGACCAGATCGACACCGCTGAGTTGGCTCGAGCTGTCGAGCCGATCGATTTCCTCGGGGTCAATTACTACAACGTCAACCATGTTCAGCATGTCCCCGGAGCCCCGGCCATGAGCAATTGGCCCGGGTCATGGGAGGCCCAGATCATCCGGCCACCGGGTCCCCTGACCGAGATGGGCTGGGGGGTCGAGCCCGACGGGTTGCTCTGGATGCTGGAGAGGGTCGGGCGTGAGCACCCCAACATACCGCTGTACATCTGTGAGAACGGCGCCGCATATCCCGATGAGGTGTCGGTTGACGGGAGGATCGATGACCCCGACCGAATCGCCTATCTGGAGGGTCACATCGAGGCGGTGCGAATGGCGCTGGAACGCGGGGTCGATGTCCGCGGCTATTTCGTGTGGTCCCTGCTCGACAATTTCGAGTGGGCGCGAGGCTACGACAAGCGATTTGGGATCGTCTGGGTGGATCTGACGACCATGGAACGGACCATAAAGGCCAGCGGCCATTGGTATCGGGACTTTATCGCGGGGCGTAGAGAGGCCGAGAGTGATCCCACTCTGCGGTAACGAATTCGCATCGGATAATGTCTGACTGACATGACCATCGAGACCATCGTCTGGAAGGGGCGTTGCGGCCCATTCGACCTGCAAGTGGCGCCGGACACCTTTCGGCCGTCGACGATTTCGACCCTCCTCGCCGACTCGATGGTGATCGAAAAGGGCTCGGTGGTCATCGACGCCGGCTGTGGCTCGGGTGTCCTTTCAATCGTCGCCGCCAAACTGGGCGCCAAGATGGTTTACGGGGTCGACGCCGCTGCTGAGACCGTCAAAATTGCGACGGCCAACGCCAAAGCCCAGGAAGTGAGCGATCGAACCGCCTTCTACGAGGGTGACATGTTCGAGCCCATCCCTGACGGTGTCGAGGCCGACGTGGTGATTGGTGATGTTTCAGGCATCCCCGACGATCTGGCCACTGTGTCCGGATGGTTTCCATCGGGGCTCTCGGGGGGACCGAGTGGTGCAGAACTGCCAATGAGGATGCTCGACGAGGCCAAGCGCATTCTCCGGCGCGGCGGCAAGCTGCTTCTTCCCACCGGGACTCTCCAGGACGAGAAGTCGATCTTGGACAAGGCGAGATCTCTGTTCGGCTCTATCCGCCAACTCTCGGAGCGAAGCATCCCGCTTCCCTCGGCGCTGGCCGAGCAACCGGCGGTCATCGGGCTGATTCGCGAGAAGGTCATCGAGCTGACCGAGCGGGGGAGTCGCATGCTCTGGACGGCCAGGGTGTGGGAAGTATCCGGTTAGGCGGCTCTCGCCGCCGTCCCAGGTCGCAAGTCATAGGCTCTGGGATTGAGACTTGTGACCTGTGACTTGAGACTTGAGACTGATGGTTTCTGATCGTCTGGCTCCGTTCGGGGTCACCATCTTCAGCGAGATGACCGCCCTCGCCCAGAAACATCGTGCGATCAACCTTGGCCAGGGTTTCCCCAACTGGGACGGGCCTGACTTCGTCAAGGCGGCCGCTGCCAAGGCGACTATCGACGGTGGTCACGACCAATATCCACCCAGCCCCGGCATCCCCGAGTTGCGGGAAGCCATCGCCGGTCGATATGGGCCGTTGCTAACACGCGATCTCGATCCTGGAAGTGAGATCACCGTCACCTGCGGGTGCACCGAAGCTCTGGCTGCCAGTTTTCTCGGCCTGATCAATCCGGGGGACGAGGTCATCCTGATCGAGCCCTTCTACGACGCCTATCCGGTGTATGTGGCGCTGGCCGATGCCGTGCCCAAGTACGTGACCTTGCGCCCACCTGACTTCGCGATCGACTTCGATGAGCTCGAGGCGGCGTTTTCTCCGAGGACCCGCGCCATCGTCGTCAACAACCCGCACAACCCGACGGGGCGGGTTTTCAACATCGAGGAATTGAACGCCATCGCGGCGTGGTGCCAGAAATTCGACGCCATCGCGATCACAGACGAGGTGTACGAGGAGATGGTCTATGAGCAGCCACACATCAGGCTGGCCGGGCTCCCCGATATGTGGAATCGAACTCTGACCCTTTCTTCCATAGGCAAGACGTTCTCTTTGACCGGATGGAAGGTTGGTTGGGGGATCGGCCCGCAACATCTGACAGACGGGCTCCGAGCGGCGCACCAATTCATGACCTTCACCACTCCGACGCCGGTTCAACACGGGGCTGTCGCCGCCCTTGGTGCTCCCAACTCGCTATACGACGACCTCCGGTCGAGCTACTCCCGGAAGCGAGATCTGCTCGCGGCCGGCCTCGACCGCACCGGCTTCGAGGTTTACCCACCTCAGGGAACCTATTTCATGATGGCCGGCCACTCTCGGTTCGGGTTTCCCGACGATCGGGCCTTCTGCCGGCACCTGGTCGAGACGGCAAGAGTGGTTGCCATCCCACCGAGTGTCTTCTATCACCGGCCCCAGGATGGAGGCGGCCTGGTGAGATTCGCTTTCTGCAAGGACGAAAGGACTCTCGAGGAGGCCCTCACGCGAATCGAAGCTGCTCACCTCGGCCAATAGTCTCAAGTCTCAAGTCCCAGGCAGAAGCTTGCGACCTGAGACTTGAGACGTGGAAACGGTGTTTTGCCATGCAAAACACCGTTTACACTTGATCGCTCCCCCAATCGAGGGAGTGATGACGGCACCTTTCTTTGATCCTGGCCCACCACGTGACGCCTGTGGCGTCGGGTTCATCGCTGCCCTGGACCGTGTTCCCAGCCACCGCATGACCGAGCTCGCGGTCGGGTGCCTCGAACGACTCGACCATCGTGGGGCGCGGGCCGCCGACGGCACCGGTGACGGAGCCGGTCTTCTCACCCAGATTCCGATGCGGCTGATCAACCGGGAACTGCAGACCCATGGCCACCAGGTTTCCCCGGAGCTTCTTGGAGTGGTCATGTGCTTCCTCTCTCCCACCGAGGCCGCTGCCTCACGGGCGATCGTCACCGAGGCGATCGAAGCGGAGGGGATGCGAGTCCTGTTCTGGAGATCGGTGCCCGTCGACCCCTCGATGTTGGGCGATCACGCCAGAAATGTGCTCCCTCTCATCGAGCAGGCGATCGTCACCCGTGCCGGGCCCGGAGCCGATTTCGAGCGCAGCTTGTATCTGGCGAGGAAGCGGATCGAGCGCGCGGCGACACCGGGTCTGTCCATCCCCTCGGCTTCGAACCGCACCATCGTCTACAAGGGCCTGTTCACGGCGTCACACATCTCCAACTTCTACGCGGATCTGAGAGATCCCGATTACGAGACCGCCTTTGCCATCTTCCACCAGCGGTACTCGACGAATACTTTCCCCTCCTGGGACAACGCACAACCATTTCGTGCCTTGGCCCACAACGGGGAGATCAACACCATCCAATCCAACCGCTCCTGGATGGTGGCCAGGGAGAAGGGCGCCACCCCCGGCGTGTGGGGCGATCGGCTTCCGGACGTCTTCCCGTTTCTCCAGCCGGGCATCTCCGATTCGGGAAGCCTGGACAACGTATTCGAACTGTTGATGCAAAGCGGGCGATCCCTCACGCACGTCAAAGAGATGTTGATGCCGGCGGCGTGGGAGAACGTGCCTGATCTCGACCCCGACCTCGCCGCTTTCTACGCCTATCACGCCTTTCTCACCGAGCCTTGGGACGGCCCTGCGGCCATCGCCGCCACCGACGGGATGTCCCTGTTGGTGGGCATGGATCGCAACGGGCTGCGCCCGGCTCGCTGGTCGATCACCCCCGACGTGGTCCTGGTGGCGTCTGAAGCCGGGGTTTGCCCTGAGGAGGAGGCCAAGGCCACCGCCACCGGCCAGCTCGGGCCAGGCGAATTGATCGTCTTCGACGGCGAGACAGGCCAAGTGCAACATTCCGACCAGGTCAAGGCGGCATTGGCGGTCGCCAGGCCCTACGGGGACTGGGTCAACACCGAGACGCTCCGGATTCAGGCCTCCTTCGACCCCTTGGCCGACGATCGATTCGATGCTGCCGCTTTGAGCAGGGTGTTCGGTTACACCGCCGAGGAGCGGAGGCTGATCATCGCGGACATGGCGCGCGGCGACAATCCACTCGGCTCGATGGGGGACGACACGGGTCTGGCAGTCCTCTCCAGCAGGCCCCGGCGGCTCACCCAGTTCTTCCACGAGATGTTTGCCCAGGTCACCAACCCTCCCATGGACCCGATCCGGGAGAAGCTGGTCATGTCACTCCGTATCCAGCTCGGGCGCCGCGGTCCGTTGCTCGAGGACACACCCCAACAGGCCCACCTCATCGAACTGTCCAGCCCGATTCTCTCGGACGCCGAATTGGAGGCGATCGTCCGCTCCGGCGATCCCCGTTTCTTCTCCCATTGGATTGCCACAACTTGGGCGGTTTCCTCAGGGCCTGAGGGCATGGAGGGGCGGCTCGACGAGATCTGCGAAGAGGCCGCTCAGGCGGTAAAACTCGGCGCAACGATTCTCGTGCTCTCCGACCGGGAGACGGATGTCAAGCGGGCCCCAATTCCGATGCTGCTCGCGCTCGGTGCCGTGCACCATCATTTGATCGACCAGGGGGTCCGCGGCTCTGTTTCGCTGGTCGTGGTGTCCGGTGAGCCACGAGACCCCCATGACCTCGCCTGTCTGGTCGGATTCGGCGCCTCCGCGGTCAACCCCTACCTGGCGATTGAACACGCCCGCGACCTGGCCGCCTCGGGGGCGATCGATGTCGACCCCGTCCCGGCGCAGGAGAACTACCGCCTCGCGATGGAGGGCGGCTTGCTCAAGATCATGTCGAAGATGGGGATCTGCACCCTCTCTGCCTATCGAGGCTCGGAGTTGTTCGAAGTCATCGGTCTTTCCGAAGGGGTTTGTCGCAAGGCATTCCGCAACGCACCCCGCCGGCTGCGTGGGATCGGGCTCAGGGAGTTGGCGCGGCAGGCATTGCAGCGTCATGAGGCATATGCCGAAGGCTCGACGGAGTCGGGTGGGTTCTACAAGCACCGTCGTGGCGCGGACACCCATGTCACCAGCCCGCTGGTGGTTTTGGCGGTTCAGAAGGCCGTGCGCTCGGGCGACCCCGAGGACTGGGATCGCTACATCGAGATGATCTCGGACCGCGAGCCAGCCCTGGTCCGTGACCTCTTGACGTTCGTGCAGCGCCAACCGGTGCCCCTCGACGAGGTGGAGCCGGTGGAACAGATCATGCGTCGTTTCACCACCGCCGCGATGTCTCTTGGCGCCCTGTCCTCTGAGGCACATATCGCCCTGGCGGAAGCCATGAACCTGATCGGCGGTCACTCCAACTCTGGCGAGGGCGGCGAGGATCCGGCTCGCTTCGGCACTCCGATGAACTCTGCAATCAAACAGGTGGCTTCGGGCCGGTTTGGTGTGACCCCGGCCTACCTGGACTCCGCCGACGAGCTCCAAATCAAGATGGCTCAGGGCTCCAAACCGGGCGAAGGCGGGCAGCTCCCTGGGCACAAGGTCTCAGCCGAGATCGCGCGCCTTCGATACACCGAGCCCGGAGTGACTTTGATCTCACCGCCGCCACATCACGACATCTATTCCATCGAGGACCTGGCACAGCTGATCTACGACCTCAAGGCGTTCAAGCCGACCGCCAGAGTGTCGGTCAAACTCGTAAGTGAGCCGGGAGTTGGCACCATCGCCGTCGGTGTGGCCAAGGCCGACGCGGACGTGATCACGATCTCAGGTTCAGAGGGGGGAACCGGCGCCTCGCCACTGGTCTCCATCAAGCATGCCGGATCACCCTGGGAGCTCGGGTTGTCGGAGGCGCATCAGGTCTTGACCGCCAACGGTCAGAGATCGAGGGTGCTGTTGGAGACTGACGGCGGACTCCGCACCGGGCGTGACATCGTGGTGGCGGCCTTGCTCGGAGCGGAGCGATTCGGCTTCGGGACCCTTCCGCTGCTCGCTCTCGGTTGCAAGATGGTGCGGCAGTGCCACCTCAACACGTGCCCGGTGGGCATCGCCACCCAGAACGAGGATCTCCGGGCCAAGTTCACCGGTTCGGCCGACCAGGTCGTCCTCCTCTTCCGTCGTCTTGCGGAAGAGGCTCGTCGCCACATCGCGGCGCTGGGAGCCCGATCGATTGCAGAGTTGGTGGGCCGTGCCGATCTCTTGCGACCAATCGATCCCGAGCATCCCCTTTCCGCCGACCTCTCGGCGATGCTGGTGGCATCCAAGGGAGGCAAGAAACACGACGGATACCGCAAAGTGGGCTTGTCGGACCTCTCTGTGAGGTTGGTGGCCGACTGCCGGGATGCCATCGCGGACGCGAAGCCGGTGGAACTTGCCTATGCGATCCGAAACGTCGATCGGGCCATCGGGGCTCGGCTCTCGGGTGAGATCACTGCCCGACACGGAGCGGAGGGCCTCCCTGATGGCACTGTCGTCGTCAAGCTCACTGGGACTGCCGGACAGAGCTTCGGCGCCTGGCTTTGCCGCGGGGTCGACATGCATCTAGACGGCACCGCCAACGACTACCTCGGCAAGGGTTTGGGTGGCGGCCTGATCTCGGTCTCGCCGCGTCGGGCCGGCGAAGCGGTGCCGCACGCCGCCGGCAACGCGGTGTTGTACGGTGCCACCGGTGGTCGAGTGTTCTTGGCGGGCCGCGTCGGCCAGCGGTTCGCGGTTCGAAACTCCGGAGCCACGGCCGTGATCGAGGGGTGCTCCGATCATGGGTGCGAGTACATGACCGGGGGCCGGGTCCTCGTGATCGGCGAGGTGGGCCGCAACTTCGCCGCCGGCATGACCGGGGGAATCGCCTACGTTTGGGATCCCGCGCTCAGTCTCAAGGCCATGCTCGCCGACACCGCACCCTCCGCCCGACGCCCCTCCGATTCCCACTCGGAGGAAATCCGCGCCCTCATCGAGTCCCATCGGGACAACACCGGAAGCCCGCTCGCCGCCAGGATTCTCGAGAACTGGTCGCAGGAGCAGGGTTCGTTCTGGGTCATCTCGGCGAGCGGGGACAGCCGGGCGATCCCCATCGTCGAGCAGGTCGAGGTCCCAGTCTCTCCCTGACGTTCCGCAGTCGCACTCGACAGACATGTCCGGGAATCGTGTTGGTTCCCAGCCATAATCCGGATTGGTGCAACGGCTATTCCACAGCGCTCCCGGGGCCAACGACTTGAGCGAGCGCCCAGCTGACGAGCTGGACGCCTGTTTGCGGGAAGGGGGGTGGATCTGGCTCGACGTCGTGGGGCCGACCGAAGCCGAAGTCGTTGCCGTCGGAGCGCGGTTCGGGTTTGACCATCTCAGTATCCAGGACGTGCTCGACGTCTCACATCTTCCGAAGCTCGACGAGTTCGATGACTTTTTGTTCGTGGTCCTGCACGGAGTGGTCACCGGTGAGCAGCGCCGCCTGGAGACATCCGAGCTCGACCTTTTCATCGGCTCCGACTTCCTGGTCACCTTTCACCCGATGCCATTGACCAGCGTGGATTGGGTGGCGGAGAAGGCCGGAATCTCGAACCACCTCGTGATCCGATCCCCAGCACTCACCGCGGCCGCGATCGCCGAGGCCGGCAGCCGACGTTATCTCCCTCTGCTCGACGCCCTGGACGACGGGATCGAGGAACTCGAAGACCTTTCGTTCGTCGGCGACCCCAGCACCCTCTCCCTGACCCATGCTTTACGGCGTGACGTCATCGTGCTGCGCCGGATCGTCGGCCCGCAGAGTGAGGTTCTTCATCAGCTGAGTCAGACGCCGACCGCACTGCTCAACGACGAGGCGCGACGGGCATTTCGGGATGTCTATGACAATCTGTTCCGCGTCGTCCGCTGGCTCGACGCCTCGCGGGCGTTGTTGAGCGGAGTGGGGGAGACCTACCGCGGTGTGGTCGCAGAGCGGACCAATGAGGTGATGAAGATATTGACGGTCTTCTCAGCGATCTTGCTCCCTCTGGCGTTGGTCACCGGGATCTGGGGCATGAACTTCTTCAACTTGCCCTGGGCTGACGAGCCTTGGGGATTCCTCGCTGTGATCGGCTTCATGGGTTTCGTGGCCGTGGGGCTCTGGCTCTATTTCGCCCGTCTCGGGTTCGTTGGTGGTCCCAAGCTGCGGGATCTCCCGCGTTCCATCGGGCTCGGCTTGGTGCAGATCGGGACCGCACCGGTGCGAGCCGTCGCCGACGCCCTGATCGGTCTCGACCGCACCACTTCGGAGCGGTCCTCAGACCCGGATTTCCCAACCGGGGGGGATGGCTGATACGGCGCACCGCGCCGATACAGTGACCGATTACGCCTATGACATCGGCAACCGACCGGTCCCGGTCACCCCGTTACCTTCTGGTTCTCTCCCTGGGCGCGCTTGGGGTGGTCTACGGGGATATCGGAACCAGTCCCCTGTATGCGATGCGGGAGGCGTTCCACGCTGCCAGCGACCTTGCGGTGACGAGAGAGAATGTCCTCGGTGTCCTCTCGCTGATGTTCTGGGCATTGGTGATCATCGTCTCGATCAAGTACCTGGTGTTCGTCTTGCGGGCCGACAACTCAGGGGAGGGTGGGATCATGGCCCTCACCGCCCTCATCCTTCCCCCCAACCGGAGGATCAAGGTGAGAGGCCTACATCGCGCGCTGATTCTCCTTGGTCTGTTTGGGACTGCCCTCCTCTATGGCGACGGGATGATCACACCGGCGATCTCGGTTTTGTCCGCCGTCGAGGGTTTCGAGATCGTGGCCCCGGCGCTGGAAGCATGGGTGGTCCCGACCTCGATCGTCATCCTGGTGGGGCTGTTCGCCATCCAGAAGACGGGGACCGGTACCGTGGGCGCGGTATTCGGCCCGGTGATGATCGTGTGGTTCGCCACGATCGGGCTTCTGGGTGCTGTTCAGATCTTCGCTGACCCTGGGGTGCTAGCCGCATTGAATCCCGGTTATGGCGCCCGATTCGTGGCAAGCCAGCCCAAGCTGGCGTTCCTCGCGCTCGGAGCAATTTTCTTGGTGGCCACCGGCAGCGAGGCTCTCTACGCCGACATGGGCCATTTCGGGAGACGTCCGATCCGACTCGGGTGGTTCTTCGTCGTATTCCCGGCCTTGATCTTGAACTACTTCGGGCAAGGGGCGTTGATCCTGGCGAACCCGGGTGCAATCGATAACCCCTTCTATCGGCTGGCTCCAGGATGGGCCCTCCTTCCACTGGTTCTACTCGCCACCGCGGCAACTGTGATTGCTTCCCAAGCCTTGATCTCCGGCGCCTACTCCCTCACCATGCAGGCAGTGCAACTTGGCTTTCTGCCCCGTGTCGACATCGATCACACCTCGCCCCGCGAGGTGGGCCAGGTCTACGTCGCCTCCATCAATTGGGCCCTGATGGTGGCGTGTATCGGGTTGGTGCTTGCATTTCGAAGCTCGAGCAACCTGGCCGCGGCCTATGGGGTGGCGGTCACTTCCACCATGGTCATCACCACCTTGGTGCTCTACCGGGTAGCCCGCGAGCGATGGGGATGGAGTCGTTTCAAGGCGACCTCGATCATGTCGGTGTTCCTGGTCGTCGATCTTGCCTTCTTTGGCGCCAACATCATCAAGATCCCCGCCGGTGGCTGGTTCCCCTTGGTGGTGGGTGCGATCATCTTCGTGCTCATGACCACCTGGCGACGGGGACGTCGTGACCTGTCGCTGGAGATGAGACAGGGCCAGGTTTCAATCGAGCGCTTCATCGCTTCCATCGCATTGCATCCTCAACGCAGGGTTCCCGGAACGGCGGTGTATCTCATCCGCGAACCGGGGTTTGTCCCGCCGGCGATGCTCGCCAACCTCAGACACAACGAGATCCTCCACGAGACCATCGTCCTGGTCACGGTCCGGGCGGCCAATGTGGCCAAGGTCGCACAGGCGAGGCGAGCGACGGTCCATGACCTCGGAGACTCCTTCTATCAGGTGATCCTCGACTACGGCTTCATGGAAGAGCCCGACGTGCCGAGGGCCTTGGCCAGCATCGTGGACACCGAGTTCGGTTTCGACCCCTCTGATGCCAGCTATTTCCTGGGCAAGGAGTCGGTGGTGGTGAAACCTGGCCGCGGGCTCCATGCTTGGCGGTCCCGTCTCTTCAGTTTCCTGCACCGAAATTCATCGAGTGCCGCGGTGCAATTCAGTCTTCCCTCCGATCAGGTGCTGGAGATCGGCATCCAAGTTCGTATGTGAGAGGACCGCATGGAAACAACGATGGTGGTCGAGATCCCGAAAGGGAGTCGCAACAAGTACGAGATGGATCACGAGACCGGTGAGATCTTCCTCGACCGGATGTTGTTCACTGCTACCCGCTACCCGGCCGACTACGGGTTCATCCCCAACACCCTGGCTGATGACGGTGATCCACTCGACATCATGGCCCTGGTCACCGAACCGACGTTCCCCGGTTGTCGTCTCCGGGTGCGCCCAGTCGGAGTCTTCCTGATGGAGGATCAGGGACATGCCGACCACAAGGTGCTGAGTGTCCTGCTCGGCGATCCGATGTGGCCGAACGCTGAGAACCTCGAGGACATCCCGGGCCACGTACTCAGCGAGGTTGAGCACTTCTTCCAGGTCTACAAGGAACTCGAGAAGAAGAAGACGGCGGTGATCGGATGGCGCAGCCGTGAGGAGGCACTGACAGTGATCGAGCGGGCACTCGCGGCCTATCCCCACTGACCCTGGTCCCGGAGGGTTGAGCCGACACCCCGTCGAAATGGGATCTAGATTCCTCGGGTCACTTTGAACGGAGAGTCAGTCTTATGAAAAGGATCGTCGTCCTCCTTGTCGCCGTCTTGCTTGCGGTCTCGGTGGTCCCCATCGCCTCTGCCCAGGAGGATGATGCCGAGGTCGTGCTCAGGGTGGGTTACGCCGGTGCGGTAGACAACCTCAATCCCACGGCCGGCTTCCTAGTTGGCGAATACGAGATTTGGAATCTCCACTACGCCACCCTCACCGACAAGGCGATCGAGGACTTCGCAACTATCCCCGGCTTGGCGGAGTCGTGGGAGGAGGTCGAGACCGGTCTCGCCTACACCTACACGTTGCGCGATGGCCTGACTTGGTCAGACGGAGAGCCGTTGACCGCTGAGGATGTGGCCTGGAACATCAATACTTCCGTCGAGCAGAGCTGGGCCAATCACATCTCCACAACCCAGAACCTGGTCGCTACTGCAATCGACGAGCGAACCATCGAAGTCATCTCCGCGGTGCCCGATCCGAAACTCCCGTCGTTGGACGTGTATCTGTTGCCCAAGCACATTTGGGAACCAGTCGCCTTAGATGGGGAGGCCGTTGCCACGTACGACGGTCTCGATGGTGTGGGAAGCGGGCCATTCGTGATCGAAGAGTTCCTCGAAGACCAGTCAGTGACACTCGTCTCCAACCCAAGCTACTGGGGATGGAATGGCGAGGAGCCGCCTATCGACCGTGTTGTCTTCCAGCTGTTCACCAACGCCGATGCGATGGTCGCCTCATTCCAGAACGGCGAACTCGACGTAGTCAATGACGTGCCCCCGGGATCAGTCGAAACTCTTCAGAACGATTCCGCCGTCGAGGTGGTGGTGGGTGCCCAAGGCGGCTTCTACGAGCTCGCCATCAACGGCGGGGCGGCCGAGGGACAGCCCCATCCTGCTCTACTCGACATCGAGGTCCGTCGTGCCATTGGCCACGCCATAGACGAACAGGCATTCATTGATGATGTCTGGTTCGGCCTCGTGGAGCCTATAGAAACGATAAGTCCTGGGGCGGACCTGAAATGGGTTCCAGAAATCCCCGAGGATCAGCAGTTCAACTACGACCCCGATCTGGCCAATCAGATCCTGGACGATGGGGGCTATCTCGACACCGACGGGGACGGGACCCGGGAGATGCCGGATGGCACCAACCCCATTGTGCTCCGCCACGGCGTTCTGACTACCGACGAGACCGCTCAGCCGTTCGCGGACCTGTTCACGGGATGGATGGAGGCGATCGGCATCGGTGTGACGCTGGAGCCGCAGGACAGCGACCAGCTGTTTACAACCATCATCGAGGGAACCTACGACACCTTTTTCTGGGATTGGGTGCCCTTCGTCGATCCGGACCCGATGCTCTCCTACTTCACGGCAGCCGAACTGGGCAACTACAACGACGCCAACTGGACAGATCCCCGCTACGAGGAGCTCTATCTGGAGCAGAAAGAAGAGGTCGACCCCGATCGTCGCATTGAGATCGTGCACGAGATGCTGACCGTCTTCCACGACGCCGCTGTCTATTTCCCCCTCTTGGTGGAGGCCGAGATCCAGGCGTATCGCGTCGACCGATTCGCAGGTTGGGTGCGTCAGCCCGCCGACACCGGTCCGATCATCTACAGCAACACCTCACCGAGCTATGCCCTGTTGACGCCGGTTGGCGTTGAAGCCGAAGCGGAATCCTCGAACACCTGGATCATCGTCGGCGGGATTGCAGCCATTGTCGTGATCGCCGGGATCTTCTTGGCAATGAGAAACCGTTCATCCACGTCCGACGAACGGGAGTAGCCCCCTGACCACAGTTCGAGGTCGCGGACGGAGGCGGGGGCGGCTCGTTCTCCGCAAGGTGCTCGGCGCGCTCTTGACATTGATTTTCGTCCTCGTTTTCAACTTCTTTCTCTTCCGAATCGTCCAAACCGATCCGATCGGATCGCTGTTCCGGGGCCGGAACGTCCCGGCGGAGACCCTCGACGACCTTCGAGCCTCATTTGGGCTCGACAAACCCATGGGCACCCAGTTCGTTCTCTATCTGAGAGAGACCGCCCAGCTCAACTTCGGCGTTTCCTATCAGAGTCGGCGGGATGTCTGGGACGAGATCGTGACCGCCATCCCCCCCACCGTCGCTCTGGTTGGTGTGTCGGCGTTGCTCTCAGCAGTGGTCGGGACCGTTGGGGGGATCATCGCCGCCTGGCGGCGCAACACATGGAAGGACCATGCCATCACTTCGGGGACCATGGTCTTCTACTCGATGCCCGACTTCTGGCTGGGAATGATCCTTCTGGTGTTGTTCGCCGTGACCTTTGGTTGGTTTCCCGTTGGGGGGCTCTCGGATGCCGGGTCCAACGCGACTGGAATCGCACTGATACTCGACCAACTCCATCATCTATTCCTGCCGGCGCTGACCCTGACCCTCGCCTATCTCGGCGAATACACACTTGTCACGCGAAGTTCCTTGCTCGACGTCATGGGCGAGGACTATCTGACTGTGGCCCGGGCCAAAGGCCTCAGGGACGTGGTGGTGCGCAACCGCCACGCCGTTCCCAACGCGTTGCTCCCGGTCGTGACATTGACCGCGATCAACTTCGGGTTTGTGCTCTCTGGCGCGATCGCAGTGGAGGCGGTCTACTCGTGGCCTGGCCTGGGCAAAGCGACAGCGGATGCCATACGCGGCCCCGATCTCCCCATGCTGCAAGGACTTTTCCTGCTGTTCAGTGCCGCGGTGATCGTGTTCAACCTGATCGCGGATCTGACCTACTCATGGCTCGACCCCAGGGTGGATGGGGCATGAGCATCGCCATGCAACGACGTCGGGCCACCGCGGGGAGAGTCTGGCGCCAGTTCCGCAAGTCGCGGCAAGGGATGATCGGGTTGTCGGTTTTGGCGGTGTTCATGCTCATGGCATTGGCCGCTCCCCTGTTGGCCGACGCGCGGGAGTTGAGCCCGGTCTTCGCTCGAAGCCAGGGCAACCCGCAATGGGGAGCCCCGACTGAGTTTCCCCCGCTGGGTACCGACTACATCAGACGCTCGGTGTGGGCCCAGTTCGTCTGGGGATCTCGGGTGAGCCTTCTAGTGGGCCTGGCCGCCACGGTGTTGACCATTTTCATCGGTTCGGTGGTAGGGATCGTGGCCGGCTTCGTCGGTGGCCGTCTCGATGGCTTTCTGATGCGAATCACCGAGTGGTTCCTGGTGATCCCTTTCTTGCCGCTGGCCATCGTCCTCGCGTCGGTCCTGGGCCGGAACGTGTGGAACATCATCTTCGTCATCGGCGTCACCTCATGGCCGTCCACGGCGCGCCTGGTCCGCGCCCAGGTCCTCACGGTCAAACAGCGACTGTTCGTCGATCGCGCCCGCTCATTGGGAGCGTCGGGCTCGCACATCGTTGGTCATCACATCCTGCCCAATGTGATGGGCCTCATCCTGGCCAACGCCATTCTGGCTGTGCCGATCTCGATTCTCACCGAGACCACCCTCTCTTTCCTCGGTCTCGGCGATCCATCGGCGGCGTCCTGGGGAAAAACCCTTGAAGAGGCTTTCGCCAATGGCGCAATGATTCGCAACGCGTGGTGGTACTTCCTGCCGGCCGGCTTCGGAATCCTTGCCGTGGTCTTGGCCTTCACCCTGATCGGACGCACCCTCGAAGAGATCGCCAATCCTCGACTCAGTGGCCGCTGATGACCGAATCACTCCTCTCGGTTCGGGATCTCAGCATCACCTACCACACTTCGAGCGGCCCGGTCCCCGCCGTGCGCGGGGTCAGCTTCGATTTGGCAAAGGGCGGCTCGATGGGATTGGCCGGGGAGTCGGGATGTGGCAAATCGACGCTCGCCAATTCACTGCTCCGCCTCCTGCCTGCCGACACCGAGGTCACCGGCGACATCACACTCGACGGCAAGGATGTCCTGACGCTTTCGCCGGGTGGGCTCAGAGCAGTCCGATGGACGGCTGGTGCCATCATCTTTCAAGGGGCGCTCCACGCCCTGAACCCGGTGCAGACCGTCGGTGACCAGATCGCAGAGCCGATGTTGATCCATCAGACCGCCGAGAGCGAGAAGGTTGCTCGGGCGCGCACTGTCGAGTTGTTGGGTCGAGTGGGGCTGCCGGCAGCGAGAGCCGACTCCTATCCCCATGAGTTATCGGGTGGCCAGCGGCAGAGAGTACTGATCGCCATGGCACTCGCCTGCGACCCACTCCTCTTGATCGCCGATGAGCCGACTACCGCTCTCGATCTGATGGTTCAGGCCCAGGTTCTTGCCTTGCTCGACGATCTCAAACAGGAGCGGGACCTGACCTTGATGTTCATCACCCAC
>JALYNX010000097.1 GCA_030772935.1 Actinomycetota bacterium
GATGTAGGGCGGCTACCAGATCGATCACGTTGGTCCCTATGACCGCTTCACCCTCGAATCCCGTGGCCAGGTGGTGGATATCGGCGAAAGTCTGGACCCGACTCGGCTTTCGCTCGAGTGTGATGCAGAACGGCAGCAGTGCCTCCTCCACCGAATCGGCGGCCAAGGAATGCTCCACGGCCATCTTTTGTGAGTTGAGCGACACGGAGGCCGATGGATCGGTGCGATCGGCCGACCCGGCCAGGGAAACCGACAAGATCGATGAGCCGTGCTTCGATACCAGCAGCTCGGGGCTGGAACCGACCAGACCGTCGATGAGAAACGTATGCGAGCTCCCTTGGCTGTCCACCAGCTCCTCCGCCACGCGGTGCACCGGCACCGCATCGTCGAAGGACATCTCGACGGTTCGGGAGAGCACGACCTTCTCAACCTCGCCGCGGGCAATCGCCCCCAGAGCAAGATCGAGAGCCGATCTCCACGAGTCGCGGTCGTCGGCCGACACTCGTCCTGTCGGCATTGCGGAGTGTGAAACCGGCTTGGGGATGAGGGTGCTCTCCCCAACCAGCATTCGGGTTCCATCGCCGGTGACCTCGAGGACCATCTCGGGGATGATGATCAGGGAGCCAGGCTCGTCTTCGTCGAAGGTGAACGTGGCGAAACCGATGCTGCCCGGGTTGGCCTCGAGAGCCTCACGGGCGCGCTCGAAACGGTCGCTTCCGGTCCCTGGGTCGATGCGACGACGCTCTCCCCAGCCGAAGAGAGCCAGGCCATCACGGATCCAGGCGACATCCGGCCGGGATCGAAGTGGCTCGGTCGCCGCCTGCTCGTGCTCGAGGTTCTTCATTGGCGAGCCCAGGCTAGGACAGGTCGTGTCGGTTCGATTCCGGCGAGGTCCCTTGCCAGGCTCGCCAAGCGATCAGGGCTGCCTGTGGTAACCAGGATCAGATCGCCCTCACCAGGCTCCTTGACATGGACTCGCGCCACCTGAAGGGCAACCGCAGGTGCCGGGTCGACCACGGCGACCGTGGTCCCCACCAATTGCTCGATCACCGGGCGCAGGAAGGGGAAATGGGTGCAGCCGAGGACCAAAACATCGGCACCCCCTGCTACCAGGGGTGCCAGGCACTCCGCAACCTGTTGCTCGACCTCGCGCCCCGTGACTCTCCCGGCCTCGACGAGACTGACCCAGGCCGGGCACGCCGCGTTGAGCACCTGGACATCCGAGGCGTGTCGGCTGACGACCGACGAGTAGAGCTCCCCCTGGAAGGTGGCGGCTGTGGCCAGGACGCCGATCACCCCGGATCTGGTGGCGAGTGCTGCCGGCTTGACAGCAGGTTCCATTCCCACGAACGGAACGGTGGGATGCATCTGCCGGAGTCGGTTGATGGCTGCCGCTGAGGCGGTGTTGCAAGCCACGACGACGGTCGTGGCGCCCCTCCCCAAGAGCCAGTCGGTGACCTCCTCTGAGAGCGCCGCGACCTCTTCCAGGGAACGGGTTCCATACGGGGCTCGACTCTGGTCGGCGAGATAGAGCAGGTCTTCTCCGGGCAGCTCGCGACGGATATGGGAGAGCACCCCAAGACCTCCGACCCCGGAATCGAACACGCCGATCATGCGATCTATCTCAGCAGGCCGGGGTCCGGCTCACTGGTAGCGTCGCCTCTCGTCATCGGAGGGCATTTGCTGATCGAAGGCTCGGTTGCCGTAGTCACCGGAGGAGTATCGGGCCTCGGATTCGGGGTCGCCAACCGGGTGGTTTCCGGTGGCGGTCGGGTGGTCATGCTCGACCTCAATGAGAGCCGGGGGATGGAGGCCGTCGCCGGGTTGGGCGACCACGCCCTGTTCATCCACTGCGACGTGCGTGATCCCGCAAATGTGGCCGCCGCCGTCGACGGCGCTGTCGAGGCCTTCGACCGCATCGACATCCTGGTCAACGCTGCGGGTGTCGCTCCCGCCCAGCGGGTGGTCGCTCGTGACGGCTCCCTGTTCGATCTCGACCTGTTTCGTTTCGTGATCGACGTCAACCTCGTCGGGATGTTCGACGTGATCCGCAACGTGGCCGGTGCGATGGCAGCCAACGAGGCGGGGGAGTCGGGTGAGCGAGGCGTGATCGTCAATGTGGCGTCGATCGCCGCCTTCGAAGGCCAGGTTGGCCAGGCTGCCTATTCGGCTTCCAAAGGCGGGGTGGTCAGCATGACCTTGCCCCTCGCCCGGGATCTAGCCAGTCTCGGGATTCGGGTGGTCACTGTTGCCCCTGGGATCATGGACACCCCGCTCCTCGACGGCGCATCGGAGGAGCTGCGTCAGGCGCTGGCCGAGATCCATGTGTTTCCCAAGCGTCTGGGGACGCCCGAGGATTTTGCCCATCTCGTCCAGGCAATCGTGGAGAATCCGTTGCTGAACGGAGAGGTCATCCGGCTCGATGCCGCGGCCCGGATGCCGCCCAGGTAGGAGTAGCAGCGCAATGACTAACACTCGTATCGGGCTGGTCTGCTTCGACGGGATGGAAGAGCTGGATCTGGTGGGTCCTTGGGAAGTGCTTCGGATGTGGCAGCTCTCCTGGCCCGAGGACGGCGCCGAGGTGTTCACCTTGTCCCTCGACGGCGAGACCGTCACCTGTGCCAAGGGGATGCAGATCGTCACCGAAAGGACACTGGCGGATGCCGGGCCTATGGACGTCATCCTCTACCCGGGCGGGAGAGGCACCCGGGGCCATATTGGGGACGATCGGATCGGCACCTGGCTGCGCGACCTGGCCGCAGGTGGGACCTTGTTGACCTCCGTATGCACCGGGTCATTGGTCCTGGCCGACGCCGGGATCCTGCG
>JALYNX010000098.1 GCA_030772935.1 Actinomycetota bacterium
CGCCTGGGAGTTCACCCTGGAGATCGTCCTCCGCACCATCATCATGTACAGCTACACCCTTGCCATCGTGCGGGTGCTTGGGAAGCGAGGTCTCGGGCACCTTTCCCCCTTCGAGCTGGTGATCATCGTGGCTCTGGGGTCGGCAGTCGGGGACCCGATGTTCTATCCAGACGTCCCTCTCCTGCACGGGATAATCGTCATCACCGTTGTGGTGGGGATGCAGCGGGTCCTGGAGGAAATCACCGAACGGGCGCCCCGACTCGAGACGATTCTGGAAAGCAAAGTTCGACGATTGGTCAAAGACGGGGTTGTCGACGACCAGGCCCTGGAACGAGAGTCCCTTTCGGAAACGGAACTGTTCTCTGCGCTCCGAGAGCGAGAGATCGAGCATCTGGGACAGGTTCGACTCGCCTACCTGGAGCCCTCCGGGATGATCACCGTGTTCAAGGTGACCGACGAAGCTGTCGCCCAGGGGAGGTCGGTGCTTCCCGACTGAACGCCAGGCGAGGCTTACCCGATCACATTGAACGTCTGGAAGATCCGGTCGAGTGCATCCAGGTCGGCATCCGACACGATCTGAACCATCATGAGAGCCGTGTAGGAGTTGTCAGCAGGAACCGCCGCCAGAACGACAACCGCGGTTGCGGTGCCGCCGCAGGCATCCCATACCTGGTACTGACCGGTGAACACCGGGTCCGAGTAGTCGACCAATCCGAGATCGGTGCAACTCCCTGACAGATCACCATATTCGAGAAGGGTGGAGGGGATGTCGGTGGTCGGGCCCAATTTGACAAAAAGGACGCCTGGCACATCGAAGGTGTCCCGCCATGCCTGCTGATCGGTCGACGCCAGGATGTATGGGATCTCCCCGCCGGCATCGTCGAACGCCGGGGTGGGATCGATGTCGGACCACTCCACCGGGACCTCGATGATGATCCTGCCGGTGTCATCTGTGATCGACTGATAGTCGGTGTACACGGTCGAACCCGACTCGTCCACCGAGACCTCGTCCTCGATCTCGTCGGCAAATGAGAAAGCAAGTTCGAGTGGCTGACTGCCGTTGATCTCTCCCCTCAGGACCTCGGAGGTGTCGTAACGAAGGACATCGACTGCGATCGGGTTGTCGCCGGCGGTGCGGATCACGTCGCAGTAATCCTTGAACGTCCCGTCGGTGCCGATGGGGAGGCCGTTCATCGAAGTGATGATGTCCCCGGGAAGGATCTCCGCACCGGCAGCGGGCGATCCGGCGGCCACCCCGGCCACCCAAACGCCCGAGATGGCTGCGGCCTCGTCGAACACGGCCCAACCGTTGATGCCGAGCGTCTCGAAGTCTCCGTCCATCAGCCTGGTGATGACCGGCTGTGCCAGGTCAGAGGCGATCCCGTAGAACTGGGCGGTGGTGGTGGCCACAGCCCCGCCTGCATAATTGACGGCCACCACGGTCCCGTCTTCGGCCACGAGTGGGCCGCCCGAGTTGCCCGGCTGGATGTTGGCGTCATGCTCGATGGTGTGATCGATCGAAGAGGTGCCGGTGAGATCGCCACCAGCCTCCGCCTTCGAGACGATGCCGCCAGTGAGTGTGTATTGAGGATCGCCAAGCGGGAAACCTGCGGCGTAAACCGTCAACCCCGGCGAGATCTCACCGTTGTACCAGTCCAAGTACTGGAACGGCTCGGACTCCACGATGTCGATCAAGGCCAGATCGTTGCACTCGGACACCCCGACGATCGTGGCGTTGTAGCTGGTGTTGGTCTGACCGCCGACGAACACCTCGAGGGTGGCGGCTCCGGCCACCACATGGTTGTTGGTGACGGCGAGGCCGTCGGGGCTGATGATGAAGCCGCTTCCCAATCCCGAGCCGTCCGAGAACCCGAGCTCTGGGTCGCGGAAGGTCCCCTGGGCGACGATCTGGATCACTGCAGGCTGGACTTCCTGATGGCTCGTTGGCCGACCGTCGGCCGCGGCCGTAGTGGTGGTGCCCCCGGCAGCGGTGGTAGTGGTCGAGTCCTCCGGTTCGGCAGAGCCACTGCATGCGACGAGTACCGCCGCGATAGCCAGGACTCCAAACTTGTCTCTGTTCTTGACCCCCATCGGTCTCAACCTCTCTCGAGCTTCAACGCTGGTGGCACTGTACCGAGTCGAGCTCTGGCCGACCCAGCAAACGAGAGGAAGTCCCAACCTCCGTGGGTGGAAGCGCCGCCGCGTCGGACTCGCCGCGAATCAGGGCCGTCCCTGCGAACGGCCCTGACCTGGGTTTCTGAGTCGGGACGGTGGGACTTGAACCCACGACCTCAGCGTCCCGAACGCTGCGCGCTACCAAGCTGCGCTACGTCCCGATTTCGTCCAGATGCTAGGCGCCGCCCAGGGTCTAGCTCATTCGGATACCAGGACAAGCGTCCTTTCCACCTCCTCGAATAGCGAATACTCTGGGCCGAGGAGGTCTATTACCGCCAAGGAGGGGAACGATGGCTGCCTATGACGCCCAGCTCCGCATGGACTGGACGGATGAACCACCGATCAAGGTGCTCATCGATCTCACCGACGAACGGATGACGTTGAGGTCCGGAGATGTCGAAGTCGCCGACTGGGCTCTGGCCGACATTCGGGTCTCACCGATGCCCGACGGCTTCCACGTCCGGGCGGAGGGAGAGGAGGTCGTCCTCGATGTGACCGAGGATGCCCAATTCGCGCTCGACCTCGGGCTTCGTCACGCTCATCCGATCCTTCGACGTCGCATGTCTGCCCTTCTACGGCAGAACCCTTCCGACTAGACGAAGCGATTCAGGTCAACAACTCTGCGATCTGAACCGTGTTCAGAGCGGCGCCCTTGCGCAGGTTGTCACCGACGACCCACAGGTTGATCCCCCCCGGCTCTCCGATGGTGGGGCGAATCCTGCCCACCAACACGTCGTCGATCCCAGCCGAGTCCAGCGGTGTGGGCACCCGGTCCTCCCATATCTGCACCCCGGGAGCGGTGGCCAGGATCTCCCGAGCCTCGTCGGCGTCCATCGGATTCTCGAAGCGGAGCGTCGCCACCACGCCGTGGCCGACCAGAACCGGCACCCGGACACAGGTGGGCTCGACGAGAAGATCGGGTATCTCGAGGATCTTCCGCGACTCGTAGACCAGCTTCCACTCCTCATCGGTGTATCCCTGCTTGGTCATCGAGCCGAGGAACGGCAGGACGTTGAATCCGATCGGACGGGCGAAGAGCGTCGGCTCAGGATCGGTCCAGCCACCATTCATCAACGCGTCGAGATCGGGTCGGAAACGATCGGTCTGATCGATCAACTCGACCACCCCCTGTTGCCCCGACCCAGACACCGACTGATAGGAGGTTGCAGTCATGTTGCGCAGACCGGCAGCCCGATGCAGCGGGCCGGCGGCCATCATCAGCGTCATGGTCGTGCAATTCGGGTTGGCGACGATCCCGTGGTGACCTTCGATCGCCCCGTCGTTGACACCCGCCACCACGAGCGGGACATCCGGCTCCATGCGGAACGCCGACGAGTTGTCGATAACCACCGCCCCCGCCGCGGCAAAACCAGGAGCGAATTCCCGGGAGCGGGCACCACCGGCTGAGAACAAGGCGATGTCAATGCCGGCCAGGTCGGCATGAGCCAGGTCTTCGACCTCAACCTCACCCCAGGAG
>JALYNX010000099.1 GCA_030772935.1 Actinomycetota bacterium
GGACAACAGTGTGCCCATCAAAGTCAGCCTTTCAGCTCGCTCAGCTCGTCGACCGAGGCGGTCGCCCTTCTCCGGAAGATGGCGACGATGATCGCCAGACCGACCACCACCTCGGCGGCGGCAACCACCAGGATGAAAAAGACCGCAACCTGGCCGTTGAGGTCGTTCATTGCCCGCCCGGCCGAAATCAGGGTGAGATTGACCGCGTTGAGCATGAGCTCGATGCACATGAACATGACCAGGGCGTTGCGCCGAAGCAGGATCCCCAACGCGCCGATTGTGAACAGGGCCGCTGCGAGTCCCATGTACCAGCCCGAGGCGACCATTAGACCCGCACCCTGCGGAAATGGGCGAGAGCGATTGCCCCGGCAGCGGCGATGGTCAGAAGCAGGGCGGTGGCTTCGAACGCCAGTACCCATTCGGTGAAGAGCGGCTCAGCGATGGCCTGGACCGTGCCATTGGTGCTCTCCACGATGGTCTGCGGGGCGGCCGCCGGCACCCATACGAACCCACTGGACGTGGTGACCACCCCGGCGAGGATGATGATGAGCCCGGCGATACCCCCAACCCACAACCTCTGCCGGGGGAGGCGCTCGTCGATGTCCTCGCTCTGGTCGACGCCAATCAGCATGATCACGAACAGGAAAAGGGTCATCACCGCCCCGGCGTAGACGATCACCTGGACCGCGGCCACCAGATGGGCGAGTTGGACCACGTAGAGCACCGCCACCGAGAACAGCGTCGCCAGGAGACCCATAGCCGAGTAGACGGTGTTCCGGGCCACGACGACGGTCACCGCCCCGGCCAGGGCGCCGAGGGCCATCAGGACGAAGAGGACGGCTTCAACCATCGTCGCCCTCGGACGTGGCTCTGCGATCCCGCTCTTCCTGTGAAGGCTCAGGCGCCCAGTCGGCCGGGCCCGGAGTCGACTGCCACATCTGAATACCCTCGTAGGCGGCAACTCCGGCCGGTGCCGTGGCACGCAGCCATCCGTCGGCGGTGTTGAGCTCCTCCATGTCGGCGAGTTGGTCGTCGGAGAACATATGGGGCACGTTGCCCCGCTCGTCCATGAGAAGAGTCTCCCGGGTGTAGATCGCGTCGTCGCGGTTGGTGGTCGAGAACTCGAAGAGGGAGGTCATCGTGATCGCCTCGGTGGGACAGGCCTCGACACAGAGCCCGCAGAAGATGCACCGCAGCATGTTGATCTCGTAGACGAAGCCGTAGCGCTCCCCAGGAGAGGTCGGGTGAGCCGGGTCGTTGTCCTTGCCCCGCACGTAGATGCATTTCGCCGGGCAAGCACCGGCACAGAGCTCACAACCGATGCACTTCTCCATCCCGTCCGGGTACCGATTGAGCACATGGCGCCCGTGGAACCGCTGCGGTTTGGGGCGCATCTCCTTGGGGTACTCGGTGGTGACCAGCTCCTTGCCGCTGATGGTCCGCAGCATGGTCCCGCCGGTCACCCGGAGCCCCTTGATCAACTCGCGCAGCAATCCCATGGCTAGCTCCAGGGAGGCCCGAATTGGCGGAAGGCGATCACGGATGTGGAGAGAACCAGCCATCCGAGAGCGCCGGGAATGAGACGCTTCCAACCCAGCTGCATGAGCTGGTCGTATCGAAGCCGGGGCAGGGTGGCTCGAATCCAGAAGAAGATGAATACCAGGAAGTAGGTCTTGAGCAGGAAGTAGACCGTGGGGAGCAGAGCGGAGACGAAGCCCGGAAGGGCGTTCTCGAAGGTCGGCCCATTCCAGCCACCGAGGAACAGGGTGGCCGCGATGGCGGACATCGAGAAGATGTTGACGTATTCGGCGAGAAAGAACATGGCGAACCTCATACCGGAGTACTCGGTGTGAAATCCCCCGACGATCTCCTGCTCGGCCTCGACCAGGTCGAAGGGTGCTCGATTGGTCTCAGCCACGATCGCAACGAAGAAAATGACGAAGGCAACGATCTGGGGTATCGCGTTCCAGCGGGGCACGAAGCGGAGGACCGGCTCGAGGCTCGGGATCAAGTTGCCCCAGGTGCCCGACTGCCGTTCCACGATCTCGGCGAGCGAGAGGGTCCCCCCATCACCCTGGGTCGCGCTGAACAACACCACCGACACCATGGCCAGGCCCATGGCAGCTTCGTATGAGATTGCTTGCGCCGTGGCGCGTACCCCACCCAAGAGCGGGTACTTGGACCCGGATGACCAGCCGGCGAGGACAACCGCATACACCGCCAAAGACGACATCGCCAGGATGAAGAGCAATCCCACGTTGAGATCGGCGCCCTGAAGCGCGACTTCGTGGCCACCGATCGTGAACGGTTTGCCCCTAGGCACCATCATGAAGATGAGGAAGGCTGGGATCACCGCAAGGAACGGGGCGAGTATGTACATCCCCAGTTCCACCCGGCGCGGCGTCACCGCCTCCTTGAAGAACA
>JALYNX010000100.1 GCA_030772935.1 Actinomycetota bacterium
CCGGTCTCGAGAGCGCCTATGCGCCGGTTCTGAGGTCCAAGCGCGACCTGACGATCAGCGACCTGATCTCGGTGATCCTGGGCCGTGACCTGAGACCGCACAGTCTCGAGATGACATTGAACGGGCCGCTGCAGGAAGCGGCATATCAGGCGCTCGGAGGCCAGACAGGTGCGGTGGTCGCTCTCGACCCCAAGACCGGAGCGGTGCTGGCTGCGGTCTCCTCGCCTTCGTTCGACCCCGAGTCGTTGCTCGGGGAAGACGCCACCACGATCTGGGACTCCTTGCTCGCCGACCCGGAGAGCCCGCTGAGTGACCGGGCCACACGAGAGCTTTTCGCCCCCGGATCCACTTTCAAAGTGGTGGTGACCGCCACTGCCCTCGACATCGGCGAGGCCGACCCCGGGACCGAGTTTCCCGATCCCCTCGAGTACCAATTGCAGGGCTCGACAGCCACCATCTCCAATTTCAGCGGGGGATTCTGCGAAGACGGGGACACCGTGAGCCTGCTTGTGGCCTTCGTCCGATCTTGTAACACAATTTTCGCCGACCTGACGGTTCGGCTCGGGGCTCAGAACATCGGGATCACCGCGGACGCCCTCGGCTTCAACACCGACCTGGCATTCCCCTGGACGGTGCCCCAGGCCGCCTATCCGGTGGACGACCTGATCGACGATCCGGCTGCGCTGGCCCAAAGCGGGATCGGGGAACGCGACGTGCGCGCCACCCCGTTGCATATGGCAATGGTCGCTGCAGCAGTCGCCAACCAGGGCCTCGTTCCCAGTCCATACCTGGTCAATCGGGTGTTCGATGCCGATGGGAGCATCCTCGAGGAACCAGAGCCCACGTCCTTGGGACGGGCGATGGCCCCCGCCACCGCTTCGGTTCTCGCTCAGCTGATGGAGCGGGTCGTGACCGAGGGAACAGGCAGCAACGCCGCGGTGCCCGGGGTCCGCGTCGCCGGCAAGACCGGGACCGCTCAGGGAGCCGGAGACGGGCCCCACGCCTGGTTCATCGGGTTCGCCCCGGTCGAGGACCCCACGATCGCGATCGCGGTGCTCATCGCCGGTGGGGGCGATTTCGGCGAGTCGGCTACCGGCGGCGCGGTGGCGGCGCCGATCGCGGGTGACCTGATTTCGCTCTGGCTGCAAGGAACCCGATGAGTTGGCCCCAAGGCGTTCCTACAATCCATCGCTCTCCATGAATACCCCTAGTGAACTGACCGATCGTTATCACGTCACGTCCCACGTGGCGCGGGGCGGGATGGCCGACGTCTACGAGGGACAGGACACCCTGCTCAACCGCCGGGTGGCGATCAAGGTCCTCCATGCCCAGTACTCCGCGGACGAGGCATTCGTCAAGCGCTTCCGGCGCGAGGCACAGGCCGCGGCCAACCTCAGCCACCCCAACATCGTCGGTATCTACGACTGGGGACAGGCTCAGGGCACCTATTTCATCGTCATGGAGCTGGTCGACGGTCGTTCGTTGCGCGATGTGCTCAAGTCCGAAGGTGCGTTGCTGGCCCGTCGGGCCACTGAGATCGCATCCGAAGTGGCCGCTGCCCTATCCGTGGCCCATCAGGCCGGTCTGGTCCATCGGGACGTCAAGCCGGGGAACATCCTCCTCGCCAAGGACGGCACGGTGAAGGTGACCGACTTTGGGATCGCCAGGGCCTGGGACGACAGCGCAGAGCTGACCAAGACCGGCGCCGTGATCGGCACCGCCACCTACTTCAGCCCCGAGCAGGCCCAGGGGGCAGCCGCCGACGCCCGTAGTGATGTGTATGCGCTCGGAGTGGTCCTCTATGAGATGCTCACCGGCCGACCCCCGTTCACCGGTGATAGCCCGATGTCGGTGGCGTTCCAACATGTCTCCACCGAGGCACCCGCACCTACCGCTCTCAACGCGGATGTCCCACTGCCGCTCGACACAGTCGTCGCCAAGGCGATGCGCAAGGACCCAAATGGGAGATACCAGAGCGCCGATGAGATGCGCGCTGATCTGCTGTCTGTGCTCAGGGGGCAGAGTGTGGAGCCGGTGGCGGTGGCCGCAGCAGCCGCGGGAGCGGTGGCCGGGGGCGACAACCTCACCCGGGTGATGACGACCACTCAGGTTCCGCCGCCCACCGTGCCCCCTGATGAGGTCTACCGCGGGATCGAGGAGGAGCCCTCGTCCCAGATGCCGTTCATCATCACTGCTTTCGCTCTGCTCATCGCGTTGGCCATCCTGCTCTTCGTCCTGTTCCGCCTGGCTGGAGGCGCCGACGCCGAAGCGGATTTGATCGAGATCCCCAATGTGTTCGAGATGACCCAGGAGCAGGCCCGCTCCCGGTTGGAGGCAGATGGTTTCGAGGTCAAATTCACCCCGGAGTCGAGCGAGGAGGTCGCGGTCAACCTTGCGATTCGGTCCAACCCGCCGTTCGGCACCGAGGCCGAGGTGGGCTCCGAGGTCGAAGTGTTCATCTCCACGGGCATCGAGGAATTCGCCGTTCCGCCTCTGGTCGGCCAACCCCTGCAAGCAGCAGAAGAGATCATCGAGCAGAACCGCTTCGTTCTCGGCGACCTGGCCGAAGAGCCCAACGCCACTTTCGCCGAGGGAACTGTCATCAGACAGAGCCCAGGTGCCGGGGTCCTGGCGGGTGTTGGTGCTGAGATCGACCTGGTCATCTCGAGCGGACCTGAGATCCACATCCTGCCGGTGCTTGCGGGCGAGACCGAGCGCGACGCGGTTACCGCGCTCCAGAGATTGGGCTTGCTCACGACGATCCAGGACGAGTTCTCGAACGACGTGGCCGAGGGTCTGGTGATCAGGACCGATCCCGAAGGAGGGGAAGAGGTGCGCTCGGGTGACACCGTTTTGTTGGTGGTATCCCAAGGCCCTCAGGCGGTGCAAGTGCCCAATCTGCTGGGACAGACTCCAGAGCAGGCAGAGGCCATCCTGGCCGACCTCGGACTGAGCATGAGTGTCTCCAACACCCCCCAGCCGGTCGTCGACCCCGCCCAGGACGGTCGTGTCGTGGATCAATCACCCGACGCGGGGGCCGAGGTGTTCCCGGGTGACGTCGTCACCGTGACCGTCGGTCAGTTCACGCCGCCATCAACCACAGCGCCGACCACGACTACGACTACCGCGCCGCCGCCGCCCGGGCCTTAGTCAAGGACGCCCGTTCACCGGTAGTTGGTGGTCATCAGGAATCCGATGGCGATACAGATCAGCCCGGCGACCAGAACCAGCTGATCGAGCTCGAAGACGAATCTGATCAGAACCAGGATGACACCGACGACCATGAGTCCGGCCATCACAGCGACGTACCAGGTGGGGCTCGGATCCTTTGCC
>JALYNX010000101.1 GCA_030772935.1 Actinomycetota bacterium
GGCCTCGCCCGACACGGAAGGGTGCTGGCGCTCGACCTCCCCGGTTTCGGCCTCTCCCCGCCGGCACGTGACTACCGCCTCGAGACCCATCGGGAAGCTGTCGAGAGCTTCATCGAGATCGAGGGAGGACCCGTGACGCTGATCGGGAACTCCACAGGCGGTCTCGTCGCCCAAATGGTCGCCTCCCATCGACCGGACCTGGTTCACCGCATGGTGTTGGTGGCGCCGGCGACCCCGCCGGTTTTCCCCGACCCGACATTCGACTGGCCAACGGCGATCCGCCTCGCCCTTCAGGCGACCCCCGGGTTTGGCACTGCCTATGGCCGCCGGTTCATCAAGAGCCACTCTGCTGAAGAGCTGGTCCGTCTCAGCATGGAGATGATCACTCATCGCCGGGGCCGCGTGCCGCTGGATGTCATCGAGGCATCTATCGACATGGCACGGATCCGAAAGGAACTGCCTTGGTCGGCCGTGGCCACAGCACGCACGGCAACTTCCATCGCCGCCTTCTATGCCAACCGGGCGGCCCACATAAGGATGATCCGGGCGATCATCGCCCCCACGCTGGTGGTGCAGGGGGTATCCGATCACATCGTGTCACCGACCGCCGTCGAACGGATCTGCAGCCTCCGACCCGATTGGACAATCGTGCAGATGGAGGACACCGGCCACACTCCACAAATGGACGCGCCATTGCGGTTTTTGGCCGAAGTCGAGCCCTGGCTGAGCGAGTTCGCGGTGCACGCTGTCGGAGCCTGAGCCCTAAGGCACAACACCCGGCTCAACTAAGATTCGGGAGATGCCAGGCGATCACGGGCTCATACTCGGCGACGAATACATTCATCAGCTCCCCGACACCGATCCCACGGAAACCCAGGAATGGGTCGATTCCTTCGATGCGGTGGTCACCGCGGAAGGACCGGATCGGGCCCGATTCCTGATGGCCAAGCTGCTGGAGCGGGCCCACGAGACGAGCATCGGGGTGCCGGGCCCGATCACGACTCCCTACGTCAACACCATTTCGGCGGAGGACCAGCCCGAGTTCCCCGGCGACGAGGCCATCGAGCGGCGGATCCGCCGCTTCATCCGATGGAACGCCGCAGTCATGGTCATCAAGGCCAACCACCGCGAGAAGGGCATCGGCGGGCATCTCTCGACGTTCGCCTCATCGGCAACCCTCTACGAAGTCGGCTTCAACCATTTCTTCAAAGGCAAAAATGCCCCCGGAGGTGGTGACCATGTCTATTTCCAGGGACATGCCGCACCGGGCATCTACGCCAGGGCCTTTCTCGAAGGCCGCTTTGACGAGAAGCACCTCGACAACTTCCGATTCGAGATCGGAGGCGACGGGCTCTCCTCATATCCCCACCCCCGCCTCATGCCGGAGTTCTGGGAATACCCGACCGTGTCCATGGGCATCGGCCCGATCAACTCGATCTATCACGCCCGCTTCAACAAGTACCTGCAGAATCGGGGGCTCGACGACACCTCGCAGTCGCGCATCTGGTGTTTCATCGGTGACGGTGAGACCGATGAACCGGAGTCACTGGGAGCGATCTCCCTGGCAACCCGGGAAGGTCTCGACAACCTCACCTGGGTCATCAACTGCAACCTGCAGCGGCTGGACGGGCCGGTTCGCGGCAACGGCCAGATAATCAGCGAATTGGAAGCAGTATTCAGAGGTGCGGGCTGGAACGTGATCAAGGTCATCTGGGGCACCGGGTGGGACCGGCTCCTGGCCAACGACAAGGAAGGCGCCCTGCTCGGTGTGATGAGCAGCACCGTCGATGGCGAGTACCAGCGATACAAGACAGAAGACGGGGCCTATGTAAGAGAGCACTTCTTCGGCAAGGACCCACGCACCAAGGCCATGGTCGCCGACATGACCGACGACGAGATCTGGGATTTGCGTCGGGGAGGGCTCGATTACCGCAAGGTCTACGCCGCCTACAAGGTGGCCAGCGAGCTCAGGAACGGGAAACCGACCGTGATCCTGGCCAAAACCATCAAGGGGTGGACGCTGGGCCCGGACGTCGAGGGACGCAATGCAACCCATCAGATCAAGACCCTCACCAACCAGCAACTGATGACGTTGCGGGAGACCCTCCACCTAGACAAGGAGATCCCGGTCGAGTCGCTCGAGGGTGAGAGCGAGCCTCCCTATTTCCGCCCCGGACCGGGAACGCCCGAGTACGAATACCTGCAACAGAGACGCCATGAGTTGGGGGGACCGTTGCCGACGAGAACGGTGCCCGAGGTCACACTGGAGATTCCGGTCCCGGAGGCCTATGCCGAGATCCACGCCGGATCGGGCAAGGTAGAAGCTTCGACGACCACCGCTTTCACCCGCCTCATCCGCAATCTGTCCCGTGTCGAGGGGTTCGGCGAGCGGATCGTGCCCATCGTCCCCGACGAGGCCCGCACCTTCGGCATGGACTCCCTGTTCCGTGAGCTCAAGATCTATGCCTCGCAGGGCCAGCTGTACGAATCCGTCGACGCTTCGATGATCCTGTCCTATGCCGAATCTCAGGACGGTCAGATCCTGGAAGAAGGGATCACCGAGGCGGGCTCCATGGCATCGTGGATTGCAGCCGCCACGTCCTACGCGACACGCGGCCTACCCATGATTCCCTTCTTCATCTTCTACTCGATGTTCGGCTTCCAAAGGGTCGGTGACCTGATCTGGTCGGCAGCTGACTCCCGGGCACGCGGTTTTCTGCTCGGCGCCACCGCCGGCAGGACCACGCTGCAAGGCGAAGGGCTACAGCATCAGGATGGCCACAGCCTGGTGCTCGCCACCTCGGTGCCGGTCTGTGACGCCTACGACCCGGCTTTCGCCTACGAGGTCGGCACGATCATCGAGCATGGCCTGGAGCGCATGTATCGAGCCGGGGAGGATCGCTTCTACTACCTGACCCTATACAACGAGAACTACGTCCAGCCTCCACGACCGGAAGGTGTTGCCCAGGGCATCATCGACGGGCTGTACAGATGGCAGGAGGCACCCGCCACCAAGGGCCCCCGCACCGCCATCTTGTTCTCCGGGTCGGCCAACCTGGCGGCCCGCGAGGCAGCCCGGGAGCTGGCCGAGCACTACGAGGTCGCCGCGGATCTGTGGTCGGCAACCTCGTACAAGAAGCTGCGTGAGGAGGCCCTCGGTGTCGACAGATGGAACCGCCTTCATCCCGAGGAAGCCCCGCGCATTCCAATGGTCACCAGACATCTCGCCGGCGTTGATGGGCCGGTTATCGCGGTGACCGACTTCATGAAGTTGGTCCCGGATCAGGTGGCACAGTGGGTTCCGACCCGGTACGTCACGCTTGGCACCGACGGATTCGGGCGATCCGACTCGAGACAGGCGCTGCGCAAGTTCTTCGAGATCGACGCCGGGAGCATCGTCGCTGCCACATTGTGGGCGCTGTCGAATGATGGCCTGGTGGCAAAGTCCGCGGTCCAGGACGCATTCACCCGCTACGGAATCGATCCGGAGTCCCCGGATCCGGCACATCAGCATTGAGTCCGGCCGGACCTCTCCTGGTTCCCGAGCCGATACGGCTGGCGATCCTGGCCCATGCCGACAACTGCCTCCCTGACGAGTGCTGCGGGCTGATTGCAACCGAAGGCGGGGGGATCCGATTCGTCTACCCCTTGACCAATGCCAACCCGTCTCCGGTCAGTTTCACCGTCGACCCCAACGAGCACTTCGGCGCGATGCGCCACGCTGAGAGCCAGGGCTGGGAGATCACAGGGGTATTTCACTCCCATCCCCAAGGTGAGCCGACCCCCTCACCGACTGACGTGGCGATGGCTTGGGATCCAGACTGGATCCACCTGATCGTCGGCGGGGGCGAGCTCGGCGGGTTTCGGATCATGCGTGGCGACGTGGAAGCGGTCGGGCTGTTGGTGTCCACAGATCCCGGTTGGCGAGGCGACAGGTCTTATTAACGTGGCTCCGGCGTTCCAGGAGGTCAGAGTTGCCCCGCATTGAAGAGTCTGCGCTTCCCGGTGTTGGGGTCCGGTATGAGTTCAATACCGAGGATGGGCGGCGGATAGGCGTCGTACACCACCGCACCGGTCGCCGCGAGCTATTCGTCTGTGAGCCTGACGACACCGATGCCGCGGTGGTGAACATGAGTCTGTCCGACGAGGAGAGCCATGCTCTCTCCGAGGCGCTGGGCGGCTCGACCGTGGTCGCCAATCTCGCCCACCTCCAACAACAGGTGGAAGGCCTGGCGATTGACTGGCTGTCGATCGGCGACCGCTCGCCCTACGCCACCGGCACCATCGGCGATGCAAAGATTCGCACTCGGACCAGTGTTTCGGTGGTGGCGGTGCTCCGCCGCGACCAGACCTTCCCGTCGCCCGATCCTGACTTCAAGCTCATGCCGGGCGACACGTTGGTCGTTGTCGGCACCCCCGAAGGGATCGAGCAGACCCAAGAGATCCTTCGCAACGGCTAGGCGATGGACGAGAGCGCCCTCTTCCTCGTAGAGCTGGGGGCGGTGGTCCTGGCGTTGGGGGTGATGGCCCGTCTCGCCGGCCGGCTGGGGATCTCCCCGATCCCTCTCTATCTCCTCGCCGGGCTCATCCTGGGGGAGGGTGGCGTGATCCCGGTGATCACCTCCGAGGACTTCATCGAATTCGGGGCCGAGCTCGGTGTCATCTTCCTGCTCTTGATGCTGGGACTCGAGTACTCCGCGAAGGAGCTGGTGCAAGGAGTGCGATCAGTGGCCGTGGCAGGGCTCGCCGACTTCGTCCTCAACTTCACGCCGGGTTTCGTCACCGGGCTCATCCTGGACTTGGGTGTCGTTCCATCGATCTTCTTCGGGGCGGTCACCTATGTGTCATCCACCGGGATAGTGGCCAAATTGCTCGAAGATCTCGGATGGTCGGGGAACCGGGAGACTCCGGTGGTTCTCTCGATCCTCGTCTTCGAAGACCTGGCCATGGCGGTGCTTCTCCCGGTGCTGGGTGTGCTTGCCCTCGGGTCCACATTGGCATCGGCGGCATGGACAGTCGGGCTCGCCATCGCGGTCATCGTGGTGATCATCTCCCTGGCGGCCCGCAGCGGTGACCGCATCGGATCCCTCGTGTTCCACCATTCCGACGAGGTGAGCCTGCTGTCGCTGTTTGGCCTGACGCTATTGGTCGGTGGCCTCGCCGAAGGAGTCAACATCTCCGCTGCAGTTGGCGCCTTTCTGGTGGGGATCGGAGTGTCAGGCGACTCGGTCGGGCGAGCCCGTTCCCTGTTGACTCCTCTGCGCGACCTCTTTGCCGCGGTCTTCTTCGTCTTCTTCGGCCTTCAGACCGACCCCAGCGACATCCCTGACGTGGCGTTGGCCGCAATCGCAGTCGCGATCGTCACTGGTCTGACCAAGGTCGCGGTCGGGTGGTGGGCGGCACGCCGGGTGGGAATCGGACGCCAAGGGAGGCTGCGAACAGGCGCCCTACTGGTCGCCAGGGGCGAGTTCTCCATTGTCATCGCCGGGCTGGCTGCTTCTCTGGCCGGCAGCCAGGAACTGGCCGCGCTTTCCGCCACCTATGTGCTGATCCTGGCGGTGTCGGGGCCGATCGTGGCGAAGATCGTCGACGCTCGGCGGCCCCATGTGATCCTCGCCTAGCTGTCCTTCATCTTCTCAGATCAGATCGCGGCGAACCATCCCATCGCCCCCCGCTCGGCGAGCCAGTGCTGATGGGGGTGGAACATGTATCGC
>JALYNX010000102.1 GCA_030772935.1 Actinomycetota bacterium
GAGAACAGCATCGCCGAGGAGGCTCTGGTGGCGAGACTCTTTCCAGTCTCGAATCCCGGTCCTTTCAGTTCGACTCTCGTTGGTGAATGGAGGGAATCCCAAAGAGCTTTCTGTTCAGATGTCGCAGACGCGAAACGCTCGGTCCAAGCGTCGTGCACCGATTGCCCCCGCGCCATGACTGCGCTGAAGAACTCATAGACCGCGTTCTCGACGTGGAACGCAGGGTCGATCGGATACCCCATTGCCTCCTTGGCGAGCTTGATCTCCTCCTCGCCCAAAGGCGCCCCGTGGGCCGCAGCCGTGTCCTGGGCATTGGGCGCGCCGTGGGCGATGTGGGTGTGACACGAGATCAGGGAAGGTCGTTCCTCCTCCGCCAGGGCGGCGTCTATGGCGGAGGCGATGGCCGACCTGTCGTGACCATCGATGTCCTGGGTGTGCCACCCCAGCGATTCGAAGCGTCCAACCACGTCCTCCGTGAAGGTGATGTCAGTAGACCCGTCGATCGAGATTTGGTTGTTGTCATACAGATAGATGAGGCGATCGAGCCCGAAGTGGCCGGCGAGGGAGGCGGATTCGTTGCTGACCCCCTCCATCAGGTCGCCGTCGGAGACGAACCCGAAGGTGCGGTGGTCGACCAGGTCGGCACCGAGACGAGCCCTGAGATGGGTCTCGGCGATGGCCATTCCAACCCCGGTGGCAAAGCCCTGGCCCAGCGGCCCGGTGGTCATCTCGATGCCAATCCGCTGGTCGATTTCGGGATGACCGGCCGTGTGGCCGCCCCACTGTCGGAAGTTGCGGAGGTCGTCGAGGGTCAGCGGGAACCCGCTGAGGTGAAGGAGCGAGTAGAGCAGCATCGAACCGTGCCCGTTGGAGACCACGAAGCGATCTCGATCCGGCCACTGCGGGTCGCGGGGATCCACGTTCAGATATCGCCCCCAGAGAACCACGGCGATGTCGGCCATCCCCATCGGCATTCCGGGGTGCCCGCTGTCAGCCTTCTGCACGGCATCCATGGCCAGTGCTTTGATCGTGTTAACGGCTAACTGTTCAACGCTGGTCGATTCCATCGGTGGCGAGGGTACCCCGGCCCGTGCCAGATCGGACCGCCGTGATCACGGCCGGCACAGCTCGCAGGCACGGAATCCGGCGGCGACCGCAGCCGGGCCTGACCTGAAATCGACGACGTTGTCCGGCTTGGAGCGCCTGAGGGCACGACAGGTGGGATGACAGAAGATGTGGGTGGAGACGTTGCCCTGGACCCTCACCTGATGCTCCGCGAGGTCCTCGAGGTGGACCGGATCGGCGCCCTCGTGGGTGAGAAGCTCCCATTTGATGTGGGGCCCACCCAGGGAGTAGGCGCCGATGGTGCCGTCCGACCTGACAACACGGTGACAGGGGATGATCAGGGGGATCGGGTTGCGAGCCATGGTCGAGCCCACGGCGCGGGCCGCGCCCGGGCGCTCCGCTTCCCGCGCCAGCCAGCCGTAGGGTCGGACCTCCCCTTTGGGGATCGTTGCCGCGATGCGGAGGATCTGGGACTGAAAGGGGGTGACCGATCTCAGGTCGACCGGGAGTTTGCCCGGGGCTCCCGCATCGATGGCGCCCGGAATGCGCCCTGCCCATGCCGAGGGCGCTTCGGCGCGGATCAACCGACGGCCATGGCGGTGGGAGAAATAGCCCTCAAAGTCGTTGGAGGCCAGGCTCAACGAGGAGACACCGTTGGGGTTGAACGTGACCACGACCTTGCCCACCGGCGACTCGTAGAAGTCGTAGCCGTCGGCAAGGCCGGTCCCGAGGGCCACCCCCTCGCTGATTCCTTCGGGCAGGGGCCCGGTCAGGTCGTGAAGTTGCTGTTCGATGCTCATGTGTCCTGCTCCATCATCTCGCGCAATCGGTCCAGTCCGCGATGGATGTCTGCCTTGACCGTTCCCTCCGGTCTACCGGTCGATTCGGAGATCTCCCCGATCCCCAGCCCGACCACGTGACGCAGCACGACCGCCGTCTTCTGGTTCCGGTTGAGTGCGGCGAATCTGGTATCCCAGGCCCGCTGATCCGGAGCTTCGGGGTCCTCGCGACCATGGTCGACCGCTTCGACCAGCAACGGTCGCCGTGACCGGTCGCGGAGGTGGTTCCTGCCCAAATTGAGGGCAATGGTCCACACCCACGGAGCGAGCCGGAGGTCGTCGAATCGTTGCCGGTCGAAATCACCGAGGGCCCGGTAGGCCCTGATGAAAGTCTCCTGGGTCAGATCCTCGGCCTCCTGATGGTCCCCGCACATTCGGCGCAGACCCCAATAGAGCCGCGGTCCCATCGCCTTGACCAGTTCCGGGAAGGCCCGGTCCAGATCGGAGGCCAGGGCGGATTTCAGCTCATCCATCGGCAATCAGAACACCTACGGAGTCGATTCGGTTGCAGCCGCCGCACCGTACTTAGATACAGGCAGTGGACGACTCGGAGATCACCGAGACCCTGCGGGTGGCAGAGTCTGCGGTCAAGGCCGGTGATCCGCTCGGCCCAACGGGTTTCTGGAGAGCCGTTGCCGCGGTCAAGGCCGATCCGGCTCTGATCGCCGCCCACGCCGACCGGATCGGTGTCATCGACTCGACCGCGTTTCGGAATTGGGCGATGATCACGGTGCCACTCTGGATCGGGAACCTGGTGATGATCGGCGGCACCCTCCTCGGGCTCGCCCTCATCACTTGGGCCTACACCCTCGGTGGGAATGTCGGTGGGCTCGCCTTCGTGCTCGGGTTCGGGTCAATCCTGGTCACGACACACAGTCTCGGCCATCTGGTGGTGGGCGGCCTCATGGGAATCAGGTTCACCCGCTGGTTCATCGGAAACCTTCGCCGACCTCAGCCGGGGGTCAAGGTGGACTACGCCAGTTACCTTCGAGTGCCGGCCCAATCCCGGGCTTGGATGCACGCTGCCGGGGCTCTGGTGACCAAGATCGTTCCCTTCGCCCTGATCGGTGCGGCATTGGCTGCCGATGTCCCGTCGTGGGTGGTCGCGGGGCTGGTAGTGGTGGGGATCGGGCAGATCATCACGGACCTGCTCTGGTCGACAAAAGCCTCGGATTGGAAGAAGTATCGCCGGGAGATGAGATTTGCTCATTCCTCCTGATCGACCATGGTCGGGATCGACCCGTCGGTCTGATGCATCCGTTCGTGGGTGATCAGCAGCTGATCGAAGTTCGGAGGGTCCTCGACATCGATCGCGATCAGATGCCGGGTGACCGGCCCCTCGGCTCGATCAAAGGCCCTAGCTCGGCTGATCAAGGCGGCAGAGGCGTCGTCGATGCGCCGATGCTGGGCCAGGTGCTCCTCCCACGATCCGGTGGCGAACATCTCGGTGAGCCGGGTCGGGGTCGAGGCATTGCGAAACAGACTCCATCGATAGGCGCCGGTTCTGAGGCGGACCATTCGGATCTCGTTCATCAACTCTGTGAATTCCGCGAAATCGTCTTCGTCGATCGTCCAGGTGTTGAGGATGACCACCGGGCCACCCTCGGTGGTCGCCTCGTGGACCGGAGGCTGGCGCTCCGCTGAGAACTCGGGCGATTCCACCTCGTCGAGACTTGGGATCTTGAAGACAGGGGCAGCGAGACCCAACGCCACCGTCCCGATCGAGAGCACCACCATCGCCGCACCGGTGCCGACCGCGTCAGCGACGACGCCACCGACGATGGCGCCAATGGGAAGAATGCCGCCGAACGCCAGGCTGTAGAGGGACATCGCCCGCCCCCGGATCCACTCCGGGGCCATCAGTTGCGCGGTGGCGTTGAGATTGGTCAGGGTCAGGACCCAGAAACCGCCCGACAGGAACATGAATACCCAGGCCCAGGCGATGGTGGGCGCCAGCCCCACGCCGATCCCGGTGAGACCGAACAAGGTGATGGTGATCATCGGAGCCCGGCGACCGAGCCTTCCGACGAAGCGATGCCGGATAAAGGCGCCCACCAGGGCGCCGGCGCCCATCGCCCCCAAGAGGAGGCCCAGGGTCTCGGCGTCGCCGCCCAGAGTCTCGGTGTGGCCGGGAAGCACTGACTGGACCACCGCCGAGGTGGCAGCGAAGAGCGAAACCAACAGGAGGAGCCTGCGGAACACCGGCGTGAACCGGGCGTACCGAACCCCGAGGCTGATCGCGGTGGAGAATGACGCGGTGTCGCGCTCTGGGGTGTTGACGGTCTTTCCCACCAGCAGCAGGGCCCCGATCACCGCCGCATAACTCAGGGCATTGATCCCGAACCCGAGGGCCGGCCCGAAGGCTGCGATCAGCCCACCGCCGATCGCCGGTCCGACGGCCCGGGCCACGTTGAAACCGGCCGACTGAAGAGCGACTGCGGAGGGGATCATCATCCGCGGGACCAGGTCCGGGAGCAGGGCGTGCCAGGTGGGGAGATTGAGAGCCACGCCCACCCCGAGGAGCAAGCCCAGCCCCAAGAGCAGGCCGGGCGTGATCGAATCGGTGGCCGTGAAGATCGCCATGGCGAGCGCCGAGGCGCCCATGATGACCTGAGCGGTCAGCATGAGCTTGGTCCGGTCGAACATGTCGGCGAGGGCCCCGGCAGCGAGTGCGAAAAAGAGAAGCGGAAGCGTGCTCGATGCGACCATCAGCCCGACCCAGGTATTGGATCGCGTCAGTTCGAACATCAGCCAGGAGCCGGCGACGCTCTGGATGAAGCTGCCGACCGCGGAAAGGAGGGAAGCGATCCACAACGTGCGGAATGAGCCGATGCGGAGAGGGGCGACCGACGAGGTCATCGCCTCAAGCGTAGGGGCGGTAGGTTCCTCCCAGTGGTTCGCGATCTCGCCTACTTCATCCAGGGGGACGCAGGCCCGGGCCCTGGGGTGCTGGTGCTCCATTCCTTCTGGGGTCTCACTCCTTCGGTCAAGAGCCTTGCCGGCGAACTCGCCGATCGCGGATTCACCGTGCTCGCCCCGGACATCAATTTCGGAGAGCTTCCAGCATCGGAGCACGACGCCCTCGATCACCTGGGCAAGGCAGATCCCAATCGCCTCGCCTCGCTGGTTCTTTCCTCCGCCCAGCTCCTCAACGAGAAATCGACCGAAGGCCCGATCGGGATGGTCGGGTTCGGGATGGGTGGGTCGCTCGCCCTCTGGGCATCGGTTCGACTGCCCGAGGTGGTCGGCGCTGTGGTGTCGTTCTACGGCAGCCAGCAGATCGACTTCGCGGGGGCCGGGGCCTCCTACCTGATCAATCTCGCCGAGGACGACGAGTTCATCACGGACGACGAGGCCGCGTTCATGGAAGCCACCATGAGACTCGAGGACCTGGATGTCCAGGTCGTCCGCCACCCCGGGACCCGACACGGTTTTGGCGAGCCCGACGGTGACACCTTCGATCCCGGTGCTTTCGACAGCTCCTGGGGGCGCTCGGTCGAGTTCCTCGAGAAACAGCTGAACACCTGACTGAAACGGCGGTCTGATCCTCAGTCGGGTTCAGCTGCTTCCGCCCATAGCGAACGCATCAAGCTCGATCGGAGGAGGAGGTCGTTCAACTTGCCTCGGTCCACCACCTTCCCACGGTCCATGAGGAGGATCTGGTCGGCTCGTTGCAGCGCTGCGCGCCGGTGAGAGACAACAAGACAGGTCACCTCCCGTTGTGCCAGCAGGCGGCGCCAGAGCTCGGTTTCGGTGTGTAGATCCAGGGCCGAGGAGAGGTCATCGAACACGAGCAGTTCTGCGTCCGTGGCGAGCATGCGGGCGGCAGCGGAGCGTTGTACCTGTCCTCCTGAGAGTTTGACTCCCCGGGCTCCGACCATCGTCTGCATGCCCATCTCCAGGCGCTCCAAGTCGGGGTCGAGCACCGCCAGTCGCACGGCTTCACGGAGACGTTCTCGTGCCGCTCGCTGCCCGAGAGCGATGTTGTCCGCAAGGGACTCCGAGAACAGGCGCGGGACCTGCGCGGTGTACGCCGACCGGGGTGGCACGAAGAACGACGCGCGGTCCTCGACCAGTCTCTCGTTCCAAAAGACGTCGCCGTCAGCAGGGACCAGACCGAGGAGGGCTCGCACCAGAGTGCTCTTCCCAGAACCGATCTTGCCAGTGACGACGGTGAACGAGCCGCGTTCGACCACCAAGTCGACGCCGTCGAGACCCTCCCCGCCGTCGGGAAACCAATGCTTGAGATCTCTCACCTCGAGCCGTTGCAACGGCTCGATCCCGATATCGGGTAGAACGATCTCAGGGGCTGGGCCCTGCAACGGGACCCTGCCCCGATCGACGAGCTCCTGGTCCGGGGCGTCGACAGCCAGAGCTCGGATTCGCTCGTAAGCAACCCCCGTTCGACGATGCTGGGCGATGATGTCGCCGACAAACGCCAGGTAATCGGTGAGTCGGGGCAGATAGGTCAGAAACACAGCCAGCTCGCCCACAGAGAACTCCCCGACGTTGATCGAGCCGGCGGCGACGAGCAGCACCATGGCAATGCCGATCGTGGACATGTTGCGATTGACGCCGCGCAAGACCTCGGTGAGAACGGTGTCGGAGAGAGCAGCCTTGTGCCTGATCTGATTGAGTTGATGGAGGCGCGCCAGCATCGGCGCCTCGGCGGCTGCCAACTTGATCGCCTGAACCCCGCCGAATGTCTCGCCGATGAACCCGGTCACGTCATCGGTGGCCTCTCGCATCGCTCGCCGCCGCCGGCGTATCTGTGGGCTCAGCGCCTGGGTGATGACCGTGGTCAGCAGCAAGGGAATGAGGAGGAGGCCGGTGAGGCGGGCGTCGATGGCCGCCATTATCCAAACTGAGCCGACGCCGAATACGACGAGGCCGCCCATGTCGACCCAGTTCTCCATGTACTCGAGGAGGTCGTCGACATCGTCGCGGAAGGTGCTCACCGCTTCGCCCGGCGACAAGGGAACCACCCTCGACCCCGGAGCCTCCAACAGCCAGCGCAGCAGGTTGCGGCGCAGCTGAAGGCTTTGTTCGAGCCAATGACCGACCCATACCCGGTCTCCGAGCCAGATCACGCCGTTGCGTCCGATGGCCAGCACCGCGAATACGATCGCCGGACCCCAGGCGGTGGCGGCCACCGGGTTACCCGCTGCCAGCCGGTCGAAGACGAGGCCGATGAGGATTCCGAAGAGCAGCGGCGAGCCGTGGACCAAGGTCCACATGAACAAACAGAACGCGAACCGACCGGGACGATAACGGATCAACTCCCAGACCAGACGGAGGGTGCTCATGGCCTGGTGTCTCCGAGCAGGTCGCCTTTACCGGTCATGAGCAGACCGGCGTATCGACTGTCCCGGTTGGCCGCCAGTTCTTCACGGTGGCCGTGCTCGAGGATCCTCCCGGAATCGACCACCATGATCTCGTCGGCGGTGCGAACCGTCTCCAGCCGATGGGCGATGATGACGACGGTCCGGTCGGCGAACAGCCGCTCAGTGGCGGTGGCGAGTAGTTGTTCGGTGACCGGGTCGAGACGAGAAGAGGGCTCGTCCAGGATCACCACGCCCGGGTTCTGAAGGAAGACACGGGCGAAGGCCAGCAGTTGCTGTTCGCCCGCGGAGAGGCCCTGGCCACCCGATCCCAGCTGGGTATGGAGTCCCAGCGCCTCGATCCAATCGCCCAATCCGGCCCTGTCCAACGAAGCCAGTATCTCGGTGTCGGAGCGATCATCGAAGAAGGTCAGGTTGTCCTTCACCGAGGCCGCGAACAGCTGGACATCCTGGGTGACCACGCCGACTGCCTTGCGCAAAGAGTCTCCCCGCACCCGGCGGAGATCGATTCCCCCAACCTTCACCCTGCCCTGATCGGGGTCGTAAAGCCGGGCGACCAGCCGGGTGATGGTTGTCTTGCCCCCACCGGTTCTCCCGAGCAGGCCGAGAGACCTGCCGGGGGCAAGTCGAAAACTCACGTCCTCGATGACGCTCCGGTCCTCATAGGAGAAGGAGACGTCTTCGAATTCCACGGCTAGCGGGCCTGAGGGGAGCACCAAGTCGCCGTCGCCGATCGACGAACTGAGGCGACGCAGGTGATCGATGCGGACCATCCCCCCGGCCGCCTTCTGCAGCTCCTGGAGCTCCTGGGTCATCTGCTCGATGGGGCTGCGCACCAGTTGGACGTATTGGAGGATGAGATAGGCGGTCCCCGTGCTGATCGATCCCCGGACTGTGAGCCATACGCCGATGATCAGGGCGAGGGCGTCTCCGGCCCAAAACGCAGTGTTTGCCGAGATCCAGACCACCACCCGCTTCCGCCAGGCGATCGACGTCCTCACGTAGAAGTCCCGCATCACCGGGACGAACCGCGCCATGGTGAATCGCCCCGCTCCCAGTGCACGGATGTCATCGATACCGGCCAGTCGCTCCTCGATGAACCCGTAGAGAAGCGCTGAGGTCTCCCGTTCCTCCTCAGCCGCCGACACCGCCAAGCTCCGAAGACTGACCAGCAGTGCAACAACCAGCACCACATAGACGGTGATCGCGAGTCCCATGATCGGCGACTCGATCCAGCAGATCACTACGACACCTGAGAGAAGGACGCCCGCTGCGATCAGTCGAACCAAGAAGCGAGAGATGAACTGGGAGAGGGCAGTCACGTCTCCGTCGACTCTTTCGATCATCTCGCCCGGTGTCGTGTCGTTGTGAAATCCCATGTCGAGGGCGAAGAGATGGGCGCTCAGCTCCTCGCGCAGGCGGTTGGTGGCCCGCCACCCGATGTCCGTGCCCAGATACGAGGCGCCGGCGTCGAAGAACTGATTGAGGATCCCTGCGATCAGGTAGGCGAAACCCGCCGTGATCATCCCCGATACCGCTGACCGAGCCACTGCAGCGTCGATGAACGTGCGAAGGATGAGCGGGATGACCAACTGGAGGCCGATCGATCCCAGCAACAGCAGGGCTAGAACCAGGACCCGCCCTCGCATGGGCCGGAGGTAGGTCGTCAAAGTGGCGCGGTAGGACGGGGCAGTCATGAGAGGAGATCAGACGGTATTCCGGTCTGCTCGCCGAACCCGACGAATTAGTCGGGCGGCCTAGGGCTGCTGGTCGGGGCGCACGTAGCCCTCGTGGGCCATGCGCTTGCCCATCACGTCGTACATCTCCGGCTCGCTGGGAGTCCAGGTGGCAAGACCGTCGACGTATCGATTGAACATGCAGAAAGCGGCTGCGATCAGCACTGTGTCGTGGATCTCCTGGTCTGTCGCCCCCTCGGCGCGGGCAGCCTCGACGTCGGCGGTGGTCACATCAAGCCCGCTTTCGGCGACCTTGGCAGCGATGCCGAGCAGTGCCTTCAGCTTTGGGGAGACCGGTGCATTTTGGTAGTCGTCCTTCACCGCATCCACGAGGGCATAGTCACCGTCGAGATTGTGGGCGGCTGCGGCACGATGACTGTCCTGGCAGAAGAGGCAGTCGTTCCGCGACGAGACGAATGTCGCGATCATCTCCCGCTCCCCGCGGCTGAGTGTGTTTGGCCCCCGGAGCAGAACCTCGGCAAGCTCTCTCATAGGCTTGGCCGTCGCCGGGCTGAAGGCGAAGGCACTGGTGATGCCTGGCAGCTCTGGCGGCAAATCGATGTGTGGCACGGTGAATCCCATGTTGGAAAGCGGCGTCGGCGATTCTATGCAACAGGGTGCCGTTGAGGGGTGCCTATGTTAAAGGGGCCAACCATCCGGCTGGCCCCTTTATGAACTCCTATCAGCCGCTTCGATCGGACCCTAAGTGCCGGTCGGTGGCTCGGTCGTGGTGGTTGTGGGCGGGGTCTCGTCGACACATGTCTCGGTAACCGGGTCCCATACCTGGTCATGCTGCCCGGTCTTTCGGTTGACGTGATGGTCCGGACTGTGACGCTCGTCGCCCTCGTTGTCCCATGCGGCGATGTCGATGGTGATCACTACGTAGGGGTTCGTCGCCGAGTTGGTGACATGACAGATTGTGATCTTGTGCCCGTCTATGAGATCGGGATTCGTGCCCGGTTTCGTGGCCAGGGCTGGAGCCATGATGCTCAGCACGAGCACGACGGTCGTAGTCGCAAACGCAATCTTTCGTCTTCTCATGTGGGGCTCCTCCCGTGATTTGGTCCTTGCACCAATCTAAGTCGCCCACCTTCCGTGTCAACAAACCACACAGAGTGAGTGGGGGCTATTGGGCGGTGGGGTTCCATGATTGAGGGCCGGGTACCGTTCCGAAGATGGCGGTACGTGACCAGCAGGTGACCCCGCGGGTGGGTGCGGCACGGCTTCGCGACCTTGAATCCCGCATCGATGTGCCCACGACAGGACGCGGGATGATCGACGTCGACTCGCCCTTCAATCTCGACGTCATCGGGAGGATTCCCCAGGCGACCCCGGAAGATGTGGTGG
>JALYNX010000103.1 GCA_030772935.1 Actinomycetota bacterium
GGTCGAAGACGTTCTCCTTCGTAGCGGGATGGGCCCTGGTGAGCACCTTGCTCACCCCGGTCGATGGCTATTCCCAATTCGTCGACGACGCCCCCTACCCCTACTACGACCGTCTGGCCACGGCCGAAGGAAACTCGGTGAACAACGTCTTTGCGTACGACTTGGAGGGCAATCCGGTCGAGGTGCTTCTCTTCGACAGCGAAGGTCGGCCCCTGCTGACCTTGCCCGCCTACGTTTACCAAGAGGCGGATTTCAACCCCGGTGCACCCGAGATCGAGTACGACAGTGGAGCTGTGCGTTTCGAGCGAGACAGTTTCGGTCGGATCATTCCCAACCTGTATCCCCTCCAGCTCTCGTCTTACGACGAGTACGGACGACTGAGTGAGATGCCACCGCCTTCACTTGGCTTTCCTTCCGTGGATGAGGAGGAGCCGGCAACACCCAGGACAACGATCACGGGATTGGAGTGAGGGCTCGGGTCAACAGAGACAATGGATATCTCACAGTCGATTCTCATGGCCAGCCGTGCCGACTTCGACAACTGGCTTAGCGCGCATGGGAAGAGCGAGCGGGAGGTCGTCGTCGCCTTGTACAAGAAGGCATCCGGCAAGCAGACGGTCACTCTGGCCGAGTTGCAGGAAACAGCCCTCCGTCATGGTTGGGTCGACTTTCATGGCCAAAGGATCGATGACGAGCGATGGGCAATCCGGTTCGCGCCGCGACGCCCCGGCTCCAATTGGTCGGAAACGAATCGCAAGATCGCCCGCCGAATGGTCGACGACGGCCGAATGACAGCCGCGGGCACTGCCGCGCTGCCCCCCGACCTCTAGCGTCGGCTTCCGTCTCAGGCTGGCCGTTATCGATCTCAGCTTGAACGTGATTCTTGGGCTGCACGGAGCTTTTGAGCAGCTCGTTGCAGGGCCTTCAAGTCGGAGGCGTCGAGGTGGCGGGCGAAGTGCCGCCAAATGCTCTGCTGGTGATCAGGCCAGACCTCATCGAGTTTCTCAATTCCGGCGTCGGTGATCCTGAGGTAGACCCCACGCCGGTCCGATGAGGACCTCACCCGTTCGATCAACCCTGCATTCTCGATGCGATCGGCGAGCCTGGTGATACCGCTCCTGGTGAAGACTGACTGTTCCTCCATCTCGTGCATGCGAAGCCGACCTTCAGGAGCCTGGCGCAGCCTGCCCAGGACGTCGAACCAGGTGATGGGCAGACCGTGCTGTTCCTCCATGTCGGTGCCGAGAGCTTGAACCACATGCGAACTGGCGAACAGCATCGAGCGCCATGCGTCGAGGGCGTCGGCGGTCAGAGAGGATTTCATACCAACATCGTACGCCGCTCTGTTCCGCATCAGTAATTGCGACAGCAGTAGTTGACAAGTCAGGAATCAAGTCGTATGTTCCCCTCTTGAGGACGAACCCAAGGAGGAGCAATGCCCGACAGCGAGAATCTCGAAGTGTTCCGTCGCTGGATAGCCGCGCACCGCGCCCACGACATCGACCAAATGCTGACGATGGTCAGTGAGAGCATCACGATCCAGAGTGCGGCTGGAGCCGCCATGCCTCCCGCCAAAGGCAAGCAGGAAGCGAGAAACCACTGGCAGACGATCTTCACGACCTTCCCCGATATGCGCATGGAGGAGTTCGACACGGTGTCCGACGCCACGACCATCTTCGCCGAGATCTCACATGGAGGGACGATGCTTGGATCCATGGGCCCCCATGACCCAACTGGTAATGAGTACCGGACCAACGGGGCGTTCCGTATCGATTTCGTCGACGGCCAGATCGACTCGATCCTCAGTTATTGGGATACTGCCGCGATGTTGAGGCAGCTCGCTCTCATCCCCTGAATCCTCGAACTCTGTCGGCTCAGGTTAGAGGTCAGCGGTCGACGTCTCCCATCACCGGGTCCATCGAGGCGATGGTGGCCACGGTGTCGGCCATCAGCGAGTCCGCCATGGCGATGGGGAGTGCCTGGAGGTTGGCGAACGACGGAGCCCGAGTGTGGATCCGATAGGGGCGGGCCTCGCCGTCAGAGACCAGGTAGCAACCCAGTTCGCCACTCGGCGACTCAACGGCCACGTAGGTCTCCCCCGCCGGAACCTTGAACCCCTCGGTGAACAATTTGAAGTGATGGATCAGTGCCTCCATCGACTCGTCGATCCTGGCCCTTGGCGGTGGAGTCACCTTGCGATCATCGACCCGATAGTCGCCCTTCGGCATCGAATCCATCACCTGTTCCACGATCTTCAACGACTCGTGGATCTCGTCGACCCGCACCCGATAGCGGTCATAGACGTCGCCGTGGGTTCCGACGGCGACATCGAACTCATACTGCTCGATCCCTGAATACGGAAACGCCTTACGCAGGTCCCAGGCCACGCCGGCGGCGCGCAGTGGTGGACCGGTGATCCCATAGGCAATCGCCTCTTCCGCCGAGATCACCCCCACATCGCGGGTCCGGGCCAGCCAGATCGGGTTGTCCTTGAGCAGGTCGTCGTACTGCAGGAGACGTCTCGGCAACTCGGCGAGGATGGCGGCCACATCGTCCTTCCAACCCGGCGCCAGGTCGGCGGCTACCCCACCGGGTCGGACGAAGTTGTGGTTCATCCGCAGCCCGGTCGTTTTCTCGAAGAAGGCGAGGATTTGCTCCCGCTCCCGGAACCCGTAGATCATCATCGAGACCGCGCCGATGTCCATGCCGTTGGTGGCGAGGGCAACCAGATGGGAGGAGCACCGGTTCAACTCGGTGAGGAGGATCCGGATCGCAGCGGCCCGAGGTGGGACTTCGATCCCCAGCAAGCGCTCGACGGCAAGGGAATAGGCCAGTTCGTTGTGAAACGGCGCCAGATAGTCCATGCGGGTGACATTGGTCCCCCCCTGGGAGAAGTTGAGCTGCTCGCCCGTCTTCTCCATCCCGGTGTGCAGGTAGCCGATGATGGGCTTGGTGCGCCGAATGATCTCGCCCTCGAGCTCGATCTGGAGCCTGAGGACACCATGGGTCGAGGGATGCTGCGGGCCCATGTTGAGGATCATCCGCTCGCCTTCGTCGATCCCGTCGTCGAACACGTAGTCGTCTTCGACCACCCGACCGAACTGCTCGTCGAGCCGCGCCTCTGACTCGTGGCCTGAGATCTCCTGTTCCCCCTCGTCCGTTGGGCTGAACTCGGGCTCCTCGGTACCCGCGACCCACACGTCGAGGACCTCGGTGATCTCCGGGCTTTCGAGCGTCGGCTCGCTCATCTCAGGTCACCTGATGACTTTCCTTGAATTGGACGGGAACAGATCCCACCCCGAAGTCCTTGCGCAGGGGGTGGCCTTCCCAATCGTCGGGCATCAGGATCCGGGTCAGATCGGGGTGGCCCTCGAAAGTCACGCCGAACATGTCGTATGCCTCGCGTTCGGCGAAGTTGGCGCCGGGCCAGATCGGGACCAGCGAAGCCACCGACGGGTCAATCCGACCAGCGGTGGTCGTCATCCTCAACCGGAGCTTGTGCTCCATCGACAACAAGTTGGCCACGATCTCGAAACGCTCGGGGCGCTGTCGCATCCAGTCGACGGCAGTGACATCGACACACATCTCGAACCCGGCTTCCTTAGCGGCCTGAGCGAACGGGGCCCAGGATTCGTTGGGCACCCAGGCCACGTCCTGGCCCAGTGAGCTCTCCCATGCCACCCCATCGAACCTCTCGAACAGAGCGTGGAGCACCGGATGCTCGGGAAGCGAACGCGCCGCGGGCATCCCTTCGACGGTCGTCGCCTGGTCGCTCAATTGTTGATCTCGCCATTCATGATCTTGTCGTGAAGGGTGAGGATGCCGTGCATCAGGCTCTGCGGGCCGGGTGGGCAACCGGGCACATAGATGTCCACCGGCACCACCTGGTCTACACCTTGGACCAAGGCATAGTTGTTGAACATGCCTCCGGTGGAGGCACAGGCGCCCATCGAGATCACCCACTTCGGATCGGGCATCTGGTCGAAGACCTGGCGGAGGACCGGGGCCATCTTCTGGCTGACCCGGCCGGCAACGATCATGAGGTCGGCCTGGCGGGGCGAGGCGCGGAACGTCTCCATGCCGAAGCGCGAGATGTCGTAGTGGGAACCGCCGGTGCCCATCATCTCGATGGCGCAGCAGGCCAGGCCGAAGGTGGCGGGGAAGATCGACTTCTGCCGGGCCCACTTCACCAGGCCCTCGAGGGTGCCGGTGAGGAAGTTGTGGTCGGCGCCGTCGAGGCCGACCTCGGAGTCGATGCCGAGGATCTTCACCATGGCGTCAGGC
>JALYNX010000104.1 GCA_030772935.1 Actinomycetota bacterium
TCGGTGTCCCTCCACTCGTCGGATCTCATGAACAATGCGGGGCGGGTAGCGGAAGTTGCAATGGTGCGGTCGGGGATCGGCTCGACCCAAGCATCCAACCCCAGGACCGCATCGCAACGCTCGTCGATCAGGCACACCTCGACGGCTGCTCCGCCACCCGTGGAATGCCCGAAGATCCCGACCCGGCTCACATCGACACTTGCTGCCAGAGTTCCTAACGGCCCCTGCTCTCCCTGGTCGAGCATATTGAGGACAGTGATCAGATCGGCGACGTACACTTCCATCAGGGTCTGGCTTGCCTCGGCGTAGACCTCCTCCCCGACCTCTTCTTCGTCGGGCAGCGCGGCCGGGTCATAGGGCGCCACGTCGCCGTCGCCGAACCGGGTCGTGACCGCTGAAAAGGTGTGGTCAGGGGCGACCACGATGTATCCGTGACTGACCAGGTTCTCGATCTGGTTGACCGCGATAGCTCGAAAGCCGGTCCACCCATGGCTGTAGATGACAATTGGGAACGTCCCCGGTGACACCGGCACCGAAGGGCTGGCGTGAGAGTTCGTGTAGTGGGTGTAGTTGAGGAACCAGCCCGGATACCCGAGCAGGCTGGAGAGCGCCGGTGCCACCACATCCCAGTCCTCGGTCCAAGGCGTGAATTCGGGCGCCTCCGCCGTCTCTGCGGGGTACCAGACCTGAACCCGGAGCCGGCGTGGACCGCCTGGAGCGGGGCCGTAGGTCGCCTCGCGCTCGCGGTCGACGATGTCGAAGCTGACGGTTCCGATCGCCTCGGGACCGGATGGGAGCGGCAATTGCGGCACCGGAAACACCAAGGGGAGGATGGCGGCCAGGCCGACTCCTGCGATTCCGAAAATGCCCCGCGCAATCCGGCTGGTCCAATCCAGACGACGCTCGACAACGATGATGTCGCCGATCGCCAGACCGAGCCCCGCCCCGTAGAGCGGCATCATTTGCCAGCGCAATCCTTCGGCCTGCCAGTGAAGGATGAAAAGGGTGAGGAGCCCGCCGGCCACGATCCCCCGCCTGGTTCGCACTCCGAACACCGCCGGCCAGGCGACCGCGGACAATGCGCCGAAGACCAAGAGCAGCTCGAATCGCCTCATCGGCGACCAGACCTCAGATTTCCCACGGGGCGAATAGCGAGATCAGCCCTGCGCAAGACGTCCGGGGATCTTGGTTCCTTGATGAAAGATCACCTGCCAGCGGCCCTCGTCCTTCACCCAGACGGAGCTGCGTCGGGCCTCCTGGTTCTCCCCCACGGATCGATAGCTGACCAGACAGACATCTGTGGAGAGCATGCGGGCTTCGAAGTCCCGGATCGTGATCTGACCCGACGTCTCCCGGTTCATCATCTTGATCATGGTGTCACGGTCGTAGGTCCGCCCCGAGCTGCCGAACTCCTTGAACTGGGAATGGAGCAACAACTCGACGGCGACTCGAGAATGCCTGACCTCGGGGTCGAGCAGCATGCGTTCCAGATCGAGCAACTCGTTCTGGGATCGGGTCTGTTGTCGGCTCAATCGGTTTCGGTCAGTCATTGCCCTACCAGCTTCGGTAAATGGATGTGTTTGCGGCGCCTGAGCTTACGGTGCTCAATGGAACGGGCAAGAGCGACTTGGACAGATCAGACCGAAAGGCTCGGTACAATCCGGTGCCCGTGACGAAAAACACGCTGTACTTCGCTTACACCGCCTTCCTCGACCCTGACCGTCTCCAGAAAGCGGCTCCGGGAGCCAAATTTGCCTTCACCGCCCACTTTCCCGAGACCAAGCTCTCCTTCGTCCAGTCCGACGACCACGTTGCGATCCCCTCACTAACGGCTGACTCCGGCCACACGGTTTGGGGAGGCGTGTTCGAGATCCCCGAGGGTCAGGTGGCCTCCTTGACCGAGGCCGAGGAGGCCGAGGGCCGGGTCGCCGGGTGGGACCAGAAAGCTGTCGACCGCGAAGGCAACAAGTACGACTGTCTCACCTTCGTGGCCAAGGGAACTCCCAACGGGGAGCACCGACCCGACGGCGAATATCTGAAGTCGATGATCCGGGGCGCTCGTCATTGGTCTTTACCCGCGGGATGGGTGATGGGCCTCGAGGATCTCGGAGAAGATTCCTTCTTCTCCTAAAAGATCTCTTCGTGTCAGAAGGCCCGGCGATCCCCGGGCCTTCTGTGTGGATAGAACAGGGTGACTCAGCTGTCCGTGGCCGGGAACAACCGGTACAGCGCCCAGCCGATGACACCCCCGACCAACGGGAACACGATGTAGACCCAGAGCTGCTCGAGGGCAAGAGGCGCACCCGAAACCACCGCAGGCCCAAAGGAACGCGCCGGGTTAACCGAGGCCCCCGAGAAGGGGATGCCTGCGATGTGGATTCCAACCAAGGTCAAGGCAATAGCCAGCGGGGCGTGCTCGGCGTCCCGTCTGGTCACAGCCAGTATCACCCACACGAAAACCGCGGTGAGGGCAACCTCTACCAGTATGCCCGTCGAGAGCTTCTGGTAGCCGTTGACGGTCGATCCAACGGCGTCCCGAGTCGAGGCCATCCATACCACCAGCGACGCCACCCCGGCGCCGGCGAACTGGCTCACCCAGTATCCGATGGCATCGCTGAACGACGTCCGTCCATCCGCCAGCATGGCCAGGGTCACCGCCGGGTTGAAATGGGCGCCGGAGACATGACCCACGGCCCAGATCCCGGCCAACAGCGCCAAGCCAAAGCCAAGACCCACTGTCAACAGCAGAGGGCCCTCGGTGGCGAGCGTCCCCAGAATGGTCAGCGATCCGAAGAGCACCAGGATGAAAGTTCCGAAAAACTCGGCCAGGTACTTATTGATTACCACGAGGTCTTCCTCCTTAGATGGGCCTCTGCTTAGACACGGGTTGGGATTCGGAGGTTTCTCGGATTACAGGCTATTTCGCGATCTCGTCGCCGCCCCGGATTTCGCAAACAGTGGGCCCCACGTACAACGAGAGGGCTCCCGCTGGGGAGCCCTCTCGACGTTTACGAGCCCGTCTGTAAGCCGGATTCTGTCTTGGACGACCATCCATCTGGGCGCCCCGTTGCCGGTGCGCTCATGCGGCCTACCCGGGACTTGACCGGCGGGCCACCGACGTCCCTGTTTGGCCTTGCTCCTGGTGGGGTTTGCCAAGCCGCCCCGGTCGCCCGGGGCGCTGGTGAGCTCTTACCTCACCGTTTCACCCTTGCCTGTGCCCGCAAGCGGGCCATCGGCGGTCTGCTCTCTGCTGCACTTTCCGTCGGGTCACCCCGCCTGGGTGTTACCCAGCACCATGCCCTGTGGAGTCCGGACTTTCCTCGATCTTGCGACCGCGGCCGCCCGACGAGCTCGCAACACCAATTCTAGGAGCCTGCCCGCTTTCGTCTACCGGCGAGCCAGCCTGCGGTCCCGCCCACCACCGAGGAGAGCAGCGCCAGCCAGAGAACCGAGGGCGTCGACCCAGGGCTCCCTCCGCGAACGGCCAGCACGATGACGAGACCTGCGAGGAGGAGGCCGCTCACCGCACCGTGAAAGCGCTCGGAGTGATTCGCCAACCGGCCAGACACCCAACCCGCAACCGCCAACCCGACCACCACCCCGCAGATCAACCCGATCTCAGGCCCGCTGTCCACTCCGGCCAGGCTCAGGGCAGCGCTGATGGCGAAGGCCGCGATGGTGGCCGAAAGCCCCCCTGCGCCCACACCCAACCCAACCGCGGCGATGTTGAGAGCGGCAAGCATCGGGGCGATCTTGGCACGAAACGGTTGTCAGCCTTTCCGAAGAGGGGTTGGCACGAAACTGTTGTCCCCCCTTTTCGAAGGGGGGACCGCCCGAACGAAGTGAGGGGGGGTTGGCACGAAACGGTTGTCCCCCCTATTCGAAGGGGGGACCGCCCGAATGAAGTGAGGGGGGTTGGGACAAAACGGTTGTCCCCCCTTTTCGAAGGGGGGACCGCCCGAACGAAGTGAGGGCGAGGGGGGTTAGCTATTCAAGGGACAGTCACCGAGCCATCGGCATCCAGAGGGAAGAACGGGTTGTGAGCGACTTCCCAGAGATGCCCGTCAGGATCGGCGAAGTAGCCGTTGTAGCCGCCCCAATCGGCGCGAGAACCGGGTCGTGGAACCGTGCCCCCCGCATCGAGGGAGCTCTTGAGCACGGCCTCGACCTCGGCTTCGCTTTCGACGTTGATCGCTGTCGCCACCCCATGGAATCCAGGGTCCTGCACCAGGTCGACCCCGATCTCGGCCGCCATGAGCGGCAGCAGGTAGAGACTCAGGACCGCTTGAGGGGTCTGAAAGAATGCGACGTCGTCGGTGGAGGCGCTCGACCTCACCCAGCCCAAGGCTTCATAGAAAGCCGCTGACCTCTGC
>JALYNX010000105.1 GCA_030772935.1 Actinomycetota bacterium
GTCGATGTGCGGTGGAGAAAAGGAACGCTCGCGGGCAAAAAGGAGTCAGCTCATGTCCATCACGAACACCGAGTTTGCCAGGCGGCATGACGGTGCGAAGTCGGCGCTCATCGATGGCGAATTCGACGCGCTGATTGCCTATTCGACCGCCAAGGTCGCGGCGAACGTCCGATATTTGACGGACTACTTCGTCCGTTTCACCGGGATGCAGAACATGCGCGAGGGCGGGTACCACATGTTCGGCTCGAGTGCTGTCCTCTTCCCGACCGACAGCGAGCCGATGGTCCGTACGGATCAACCCTGGGATATCGCGAGGGCGAAAGAGATCTCCATGTTCCCTGATACCGAGTACGCGGGTCTTTTCGCTCAGGACTTCGGCCGCGTGATCCGCGCACGCGGGTATCGGCGAGTCGCGATCGACAATTGGTATATCTTCCCCGCACGCGAGTTCATGGCGCTGACCGAGATGGCCCCCGGTGTGGAGTTCGTCCCGTCACATCTGATGTCCGAGTTGCGTCGCATCAAGTCCGAAGCGGAGCTCGCGATCATTCGCAGGTCAGCGGCCCTAGCGGTCGAGGCTGTCGAAACTTCACTCAATGCGGTCCAGGTAGGTGCCAACGAATACGACGTTGTGCTCCTCTGCGAAGAGACGATGCGACGGGGGGGTGACATCGAGCTCGCAGGCGGATCGATCTCCGGATGCGGGCCAAACACCTCCACCGGGAGCTGGGTTCCGTCGAACACGCAGAGTCGAGCGATCGCACCCGGTGAGTGGGTCATGATGGACGTTTGCCCGCGCATCGACGGGTACGCCGGCGATATCTCCCGCCATCGCGTGGCGGGTGACCTGAGCGACCTGGACCCACGGTTGAAGAAGATGTATGACGTCGCCCTGATCATGAGTGAAGAGGTCCGCAAAGCGATCAAGCCCGGAGTGTCAGGCCGCGAATTGAACTCCCTCGCCGAACAGATCGCAGACGGAGAGGGATTCCTCGAGAACAAGATCGGCCTGCTCGGTCACGGCCTCGGCTTGGACATCCACGACATCCCTGACTTTTATTACGACGAGAGTCTCCTTTCACCCGGAGAAGTGATCACGGTCGAGCCGTGCCTCCTGCTCGAGGGCGTCGGCGGGGTCCGAATCGAGGACATGGTGCTCGTGACGGAGGACGGGTCCGAGACGCTGACGAGTGCAGCTGACCGGGAGCTTCGGGGGTCGAACTAGGCGCCGGCGGCCACCGATCAATTCCCACTCGGACGTATGAACCGTCCTGTTCGAAGATCATGGCACCGGCCATCTCGAGCTACCTCGACACCCCGCAGATAGGTTGCGACCACCCGGCCACGAAGTGTCTTGCCGCTGAATGGTGACCATCCGGCCTTGGAGATGATGTCGCCATCTCGCACTGTCCACGATCCTGTCGGGTCTACGAGGACCAGATCAGCGTCGGCTCCGCGGGCAAGAACCCCTTTGGAGAGCCGATACCGGGCGGCGGGCGCAGTCGCATACAGCATCGCCAACTCGTGAAGTTCGATCCGACCCGTGAGGGCGGCATCGAGCAGGAAGGGCAGTGTGGTGTCCAGCCCGGGAAGGCCAAATGGAGCGCTCCAGAAGTCGCCGGACACTTTCTGTTCCACTGTGGATGGAGCGTGGTCAGTTGAAAAATGAGAGAAGCGGCCCTCCACGACAGCATCCCACATCGCTGAACGCTCGCTTTCGTCCCTGATCCGGGCCGGCGGCGTGAACTTCCGTAGCGCCCCTTTGTCGATTACCTCGTCCTCACCGAGCGCGAGGTATTGGGGGCAGGCCTCAGCTGCGACGTCTGCCCCACGCCGGCGAAAGGCATCGATGACGTCGAGCACCTCGACTGAGGAGACGTGAGCGAAAGTGGCGGCGACGCCACTGTCGAGAACGGCCGCGGCGGTAGCGGCAGTCGCCGTGAGCTCGGCGTCACGTGTGCGCCATTCCAGGAGCAGGCCTGGGTCGGTGCGGCCCAACTCCTTGAGTCTGCGCTCGGCATCACTCGTGAGCTGCTCGTCCTCGTTGTGAATGAGGCAACGACCGCCTGCTTGCTTGATGGCCGCGAGTGCGCCCGAGAGTTGGCTGTGTTCGAGTCCCGGGACTCCGTGGGTGGTGCAGGTGAAGATCTTGAAGAAGGTGATACCGGCGGTTACCAGGGGGCCGATCTCTGGAATGCGATCTGGCCACACATGGGCGGCGAGCCCGAAGTCGACATTGGATCGGGTGCGGAGGTGTGCCTTCTTCTCCTCCAGGTCGGGTGCGTTCCGAATGGGGTGAGTGTGCGTGTGCTCGACGATCGTCGTCACTCCACGCGCCGCGGCGGCTCTGGTGCCATGAATGAAGTCCTCCCGCTCGGTGTCACCGGGATCCATCAAATGAACGTGCGTGTCAACCATCCCGGGAAGAATGATCAGACCGCTGACATCC
>JALYNX010000106.1 GCA_030772935.1 Actinomycetota bacterium
CCAATCTCAAGGCCGCCCAGTACTCGGTGACCAAGCACGCCGCCCTGGCCTTCGCCGAGTGGATGGCGATCACATATGGAGACCGCGGGATCAAGGTGAGTTGTCTCTGCCCGATGGGGGTGAAGACACCCTTTCTCGATTCGGCAACCGAGTTTCAAGACCTGCTCTCTGCCGACGCCCTCGATCCGGAAACGGTGGCGGACGAGGTGGTTGCTGGTCTCGCCAGCGAGCGATTCCTGATCCTCCCTCATCCCGAGGTGGAGAGGTTCTTCCAGAACAAGGCAAACGATTACGACCGCTGGCTGGAGGGAATGCGGAAACTGCAGCGTTCTGTCTTCCCAACTTGACCAATGGGGCAGAATTGAGGGCCATGAACAAGCGGCGAGTGGTGGTGACCGGCACCGGTGCGGTCGCCGCTCCCGGAACCGGGACCGATGATCTCTGGAAGGGTCTGCAGCGTTCACCAGACGGTCCAGGTCCTTATCTGGTGAAGAACTGGGATCCCGAGCCCTGGATCCCGATGCGCGAGCACCGACGCCTCGATCGATTCACCCAGTTCGCGATGATGGCGACCCACGAGGCGTTCGAACAGTCGGGCCCGCTTGGAGTGGAGCTGAACCGGGTAACCGTCTCCCTGGCGACCGGGATCGGCGGGCTGGAATCCTTGGAGATCCTCATCCACAACTCCGACGAGGCCGAGCCCCGGGTCTCGCCGTTCCTGATCCCGATGATGATGGCCAACGCCGCGGCGGCTGCGATCTCGATCAAATACGGGTTCGGCGGCCAGGTGACGACCCCGGTGGTGGCCTGCGCCGCCGGGGCCCAGTCAGTACTCGACGGCCTTCGTCAGATCCAGTGGGGATACGCCGACGCCGCGGTGGTGGGCGGGGCCGAGGCCGCGGCTCGCAATTCGGCCTCTGAAGGCTTCAAGGCCGCCCGCGCCTTGTCGCTCTCCGGCACCGCCCGCCCTTTCGATGTCGATCGAGACGGGTTTGTCATGGGTGAGGGGGCGGCGATCCTGATCCTGGAGGCAGAAGACGCTGCAAAAGAACGTGGCGCCACGATCCTCGCCGAGGTCCTCGGTGGTGCTTCCACCGCCGACGCCCACCACATCACGGCGCCCCATCCCGCGGGGGAAGGGGCAGAGCGTGCAATCCGTCTCGCCCTCACCGACGCCGGTCTCGAGCCAGGCGACGTGACCTACATCAATGCCCACGGCACCGGGACCGAGCTCAACGACCGGACCGAGGGAATCGTCATCGACCGGATCTTCGGAGAGGTTCAGCCTGCCGTGTCTTCGATCAAGGGCACCACGGGTCACGGCTTGGGGGCCTCCGGCTCGATCGAGGCGGTGGCGGTGGTGGAGGGGATCCGACGCGGCGAGCTCCCGCCCAACATCGGGCTCACCAACCAGGACCCGGAGATCCATCTCACCGATATCGTGCGCGAGCCGAGGGAGTGGGAGCCCGGCCCGGTCCTCTCCAACTCTTTCGGTTTCGGGGGTCACAACACCGTGCTCGCCTTCGCCCCGTACGCCGACTGAGGACTTCCGTCCCGTTTCTCCCCCAACGAACGTAGTGTGCATCGGGGGGAGGGCCGGCGAAGCCGGGAGGGCGGCGCCTGCGACGCGTTTTGCGCCTCTTTCGAGGTATTGGTTGCACCCAAATCGGGTATAGAATGGTGCCTAGAAAGTGTCGCAAGAACACGACACACGCTTGTAACGCGGAGTTCATATGAGCTCGCATCTCCGCTGCTTGAGTGACCGCTAGGCATGAGACCGGGCGGCATCCCGGACGAGTTTCCTGCGCGGAGGATTTTTTGATGACATTTGAACCAAAGCTCCCCACGATCGGGTTTCTGAGCACCTATCCGCCAACTTCCTGTGGATTGGCCACTTTCACCCAGGCGTTGCGCAATGCCATCGCCGACGAGCGCGGCTTCGACGACGGACTGGGCGTCGTGAGTGTGTCCGACACTGTGGTCGACGACTACGGGCCCGACGTCACCTACGCACATGTCAATGGTGATCGCCGTTCTCTGACCCTGGCGATCAACAGCCTCAACAGATTTGATGTTGCCGTGATCCAGCACGAGTACGGGATCTTCGGTGGGCCCGACGGTTCCGAGGTGCTCGAGATCCTCGAGGGCCTCCACATTCCTTCGGTGGTCACACTGCACACCGTCCTCAGCCGGCCTTCCGATAGTCAGCGCTCCATCCTGGAGAAGGTGGTGGCTCTCGCCGACCAGACAATCGTGATGAGCGAAACCGCCAGCAAGCGTCTCATCGAGAACTATGACGTCGATCCGTCCAGGATCATGACGGTCCCCCACGGCGCTCGCATCAGTCTCAGCGGGCCCTCTCTGGCGGACGGGCATCGTCCGGTGTTCCTCACCTGGGGACTCATCGGTCCCGGTAAAGGCCTGGAGACTGCCATCGACGCTTTCGCCGCTCTAAAGGACTTCGAGCCCCTACCCCTTTACATCATCCTTGGAAAGACCCATCCCAAGGTGCAAGCTGCCTTTGGAGATTCCTATCTCGACGGGCTGATGGCACGAGTGGAAGAGCTCGGCCTCCAAGACGTCGTGGAGTTCGACGGGAGATACCTCGATGTGCACGCTCTGACACTGGCGGTGCGCAGTGCCGACTTTGTCGTCCTTCCCTATGAGTCGACCGAGCAGGTCACATCCGGGGTGCTGGTCGAAGCGATCGGCGCCGGCAAACCGGTGATCGCGTCTGCCTTCCCCCATGCCGTCGAAATGCTCCGAGGTGGGGCCGGAATCGTCGTCCCGCACTCAGATCCCGATGCCCTTGCAACTGCCCTGCGTAGTGTCCTGCTCGACCCGCACGCAGCTGAAATGATGTCGGATCGGGCACGGGAGATCGGCTCGACCCTGTACTGGCCCGTCGTCGGCCGTCAATATCAGGAGATCACGAATTCCCTGGTCGCAAAGCACCACAAGGAGCTGCAAGACGGTTTTGCCCGGGTGGGATGACTCCGCGGTCTTCCACGTGAAATACGACCCACTGCAACACTCGGGGATCATGCTCAGAGGCGACCGCTTGCC
>JALYNX010000107.1 GCA_030772935.1 Actinomycetota bacterium
CGACAACACATAGAAGAAGGTCACCGGGGCCCGACTGAAGGTCGCCACGAAGTTGGCGTACACCTCGCCGCGCTCCCAGGTCTCGGGTGCCATGGGCTGGATGCCCCAGGTGAGATCGGCGAGATGGAACAACAGGAAGGCGCCGAAGATGGTGCCGCTCCAGCGCATGGTGCGGCTGGCGTAGTTGGCGGCCACATAGTTGCGCGGCCCCTGGTAATCGTCGGGCCGTGCGCGGTGATTCATGAGGGTCAGCGAGTAGGCCGCGTGAATGTGGAGAAGGAAAGCGACGATCAGCCCGGTGCGCAACAGCCAGAGGACCACGTGAGCGGGGGCGAAGGGGACCAGCAATTCGCGCAATGCTTCGGCGTAGATGTTGATGTCCGGAATGCCGTTGACATCAGGCAGAAAGATCTTCCAGTTGCCCACCATGTGGGCGAGAACGAAGAGAATGATGGCGAGACCGGTGATCGCCATGACCCATTTCTTGCCGATCGCTGACCGATAGAAACCCAAGGGCCAGGGGAGTGTTCTCTTCTCGAGCGTGGTCGCCACGGCTTCTCATTATGGCAACTATCCCGCCCGGTCCAACCTCGACGGCATGTGGTCAGCGACTTCTCACAGCGCGCCCTTGACGGCGCGCGCGGCGAGTCGTAATCTCAATCGTGTAATTACACGTTTGTGAGGAGTTCACATGAAGAGCAAGCTCATCGAAGCGCTAGCGGTGGGCGAGCTGTCCTGGCAGGACTACGCCAACTGCCGCGGGGCGGACGCGGACCTCTTCTTCCCCGAGCGGGGAGCATCGACCCGAAAGGCGAAGGCCATCTGCGCCTCGTGTGAGGTGAAGGTCGAATGCCTCGACTTCGCGGTCGACATGGGTGAGAAGTTCGGCATTTGGGGTGGTCTCAGCGAGCGGGAGCGACGTCGGGTGCGGCGGGAGCGGGCCGTTCGCGAACGCAAAGTGGGGTAGGACGGCCTTCGGCCGTCGTACTTGGTATCTGGGTGCCTGGTACTTGGACTACAGGTAGAGACCGGACGGATCTTCGGTCGAGGGTATCGTCCCCGGCGGCAGCAGCGCTCGTTTTTGCATGTCGGCCAACTGGGCCTGCGCCGCCATCTGTTGTGACCACAACGAAGCCTGGATGCCGTGAAACAACCCTTCGAGCCACCCGATGAGTTGCGCCTGGGCGATCCGTAACTCGGCCTCGGTGACGGCCTCGTCGAGGGGGACCATGACCTCGTTGAACTCGTCGAGTAACTCCTGGGACAACACCTCCCGCAACTCGTCGAGGGACCGCTCGTGCACCGCGGCGAGGCGCTTGCGACCACTGTCGTCGAGTGGGGCCTGACGTACCTCTTCGAGCATCGCCCTGGTCATCGAGGCGATGCGGATCAGCTTGGTTGGCTGGGAGACGTCCGGCTCCACCTCGGCTTCGGCGGGGCGGGGCTCGACGGCATCGGGTCTTACTGGCTCTTCCATCGGGCTCCAGACTATTACTCGATCCGAACCTGACCGCGTCTTCGGTTGCATAGGTGTCGCGGTCGCTGCCAGCCTGGGCCGATGCGTTGGGTGCTTCTTTTCACGGCCGGATACATGGTGACCCTCTTCCTCTACGGGCACTCGGTCGACAGCCCGCTCACCGACATCTACACAGGGATCAACCTCTTGCTCGTAGTGGTGTTCGCCGTCATCCACCGGTGGGTCCGCTTCCCGACCATTGTCTTGTGGGGGATCTCCTTGGTCGGACTGGGCAACATGTTGGGCGGAGTGCTCCTCATCGACGGGCAGTCGCTGTATATGACCGAGTTCATCGGCCCGATCCGGTACGACAAGTTCTTCCACGCGGCGGCAGCCATGGTCGGGGTCTTCATCACCTGGTCGGCCATGCAGCGATGGGCCGGGAGTGGCTACCACTTCGGCGGACTGGTGTTCTTCACGTTCCTGGTGACCATGGGCGGTGGAGCCATGGTCGAGATCGCCGAGTTGATCGGCTCGACTCTGAGCGACGTCAGCGTTGGCGACTACGGGAACAACGCTCTCGACCTGGTGGCCAACGCAGTCGGCGGCCTGGTCGGAGTGTCAGCTCTGCTCATTGCTCGGTCATCTGGGCGAGGCGCTCCCGAGTGATCTGAACCCGCACCCCCAACTCGTGATCGGCATCGCCGTGATACACCCCGCGTAGGGGCATCACGTCCTGATAGTCCCGGCCATGCCCGATCTTGACATGGAGCTCGCCCGCAGGCTGGTGGTTCGTCGGGTCCAGGGCCCACCACCCATGACCGGGGACGAACACCTCGATCCAGGCATGGGTTTGGATCTCGACTTCGGGGTCGGTGGGGGCGACCGCCTCGGTCTGATCGGTGGCGTAGAGATAGCCGGACACATAGCGGGCGGGAATTCCGCAGCTGCGATACATCGAGATGGCGAGATGGGCGAAGTCCTGGCACACCCCTTTGCCCTGGGCCAACACCTGGCCGATGTCCACTCCTACGAAGGTGGCACCCGGTGCGTAGGCAAGGCTGGCGCTCACGGTGTCGGCGATGGC
>JALYNX010000108.1 GCA_030772935.1 Actinomycetota bacterium
GTCGCCTACAACGATGGCGCGGCGCGCCTGGAGTCGGTTCTGGTGTCGTTCGACCGTGGCCAAAACTGGCAGCCCGCCGAGTTTCAAGCGCCCGAGAGCCCATATGCGTGGTACCAGTGGACGACGCAGGCGGACCTCGAGCCTGGCATATGTGAGATCTGGTCGCGAGCCACCGACGCTCTGGGGCGCATCCAGCCGCTCGATGGCTCAGTCTTCTGGAACCCCAACGGCTACGAATGGACCGGCGTGGTCAAGACTGAAGTGACCGTGGCGTGAGCGCACCCCAGTTGGCTGGAGCAGAAACTGAGGACCACCACGACAAGCGACTCAGCGCATGATCGGGGTTCTGTTCGGTCTGGCTACGGGTGCGCTGTTCGCAGCCGGCTCGGTGCTGGCGCGGGTCGGTCAGCGGCACCGTCCCCAAGACGACGGGCTCCTGATGACGATCCTCGTCAATGTGCTCGTGCTCGGTGTGATCTCGCTGACGGTCGCCGCTCCCCCGTGGAGCACCTCAGGTGTGATCGGGCTCGCCGTCGGCGGGGTCCTGGGGTCGGTGATGGGACGATTCGCCAACCTGCGGGCGGTGCGCCTGGTGGGGGCGACTCGCAGTAGCGCCTTCATGACGGGCAGCCCTCTCGTAGCAGCGGTGACCGGATGGCTCATCCTCGGTGAGGGAGTCGAGCTGTTCGACGCCGTGGGTGGGCTCGTCGTCATCGCTGGTCTCCTCGCACTGGTCAGGGCACGAGCGGCACCAACGTCGGTACTCGACGGGGTCACCGCTCAGGCCGACCCGAGAAACCGACGGCTCGGTTTCATTTTCGCCGCTGCAGCACCCTTGTTTTTCGGTCTCGGGTTCGTAGTCAAGAAGTGGGGGCTCATTCGCTTCGATGACGGCGTGGTCGGCGCCCTCATCGGCTCGCTGGCCGCGCTCACCGTCGTTGTCACCCTCGACTTGCTCGCCGGCCGCATCGGGCGGCGCGCAAGAGAGAACTTTCGACAGATCCCTTGGTGGTTCGTGGGTGCCGGCGTCGCCATGAGCGGAGCGCTCCTCACCCAGTTCGCCGCCTTCTCCTATCTCGATGCGTGGCTGGTCGGGGTGATCCAGGGAACACAGGGCATCTTCGCCCTGGTGCTGGGCTGGATCTTCATCCGGGAGGAGGAACGCATCGACGGCTGGATTGCTGCCAGTGTGGTTCTCGTCGCCCTCGGTGTGACCCTCATCGGTGTACAGCGTTAGGTCCTCCTGCAAAGGTGGCCGTGTGTTCGCAATCGATTGCTGGATCAAGGTGGCCTACACTGTCGTCTGATCTCGGAAGGAGAGCTCATGGCTGGCAAGCAGCGGATCAGCTACGTACCCCTCGACGACATGACGCCGGAGATGCGCACCGAGATGGAGCGTTGTGCCCGGGAGGGAACACCTCGCCCCGAGAGCTCGGCCATCCGCGCCCATGTCCCCAACGCCTTCTGGTTCTTCGCTAACAGCTGGAAGGACCTGTTCAAAGAGGGGGTCGTGGACCATGACATCAAAGAGCTGTGCAGGGTCTACGTGTCTCGATCGGTGAAGTGCGAGTACTGCGGCAACCAGCGATCCGAGCAGGGCAGGAAGCTTGGACTCACCGAAGGCAAGTACGACGATTTGCTCAACTTCGAGTCCTCGGAGGAGTACGACGACCGGCAGAAAGCTGCCCTCGCCTACGCCGAGGCGATCACCTGGCACCTCGATACCGACGACGGGTTCTGGGACCGGATGTATGCCCACTTCAAGGAGGCCGAGCTCGTCGAGCTGGGTTGCTTCATTGGCCTGACCATGGGTCAGCAGAGTTGGCTGCGTCTGCTCGACATCGACCATCACCAGGTGATGGCGGGCACCTCGGCATCGATGGCCCCAGGGTTCGAGGATGCCGGGGCTCTCACCGCCTCCAAGGCATCCGAAGACTATTGGGCCAACGTCTGACCTGGCACGCGCTTTAGACCCGCACCGAGATCGGGAGCAGAGGGGCGAGCTCGAAGGTGATCTCGTCCCCGGGTCGAACCGGGATCGGGGGGACCACCGAGCCCATGATGACCACCTCCCCAGCGTGAAAGGTCTCCCCCGCGGCCTGGAGCAGGGCGGCGGCGTGACCAAGAATCGAGACGATCTCCCCGGTCAGGATCTCGAGATCGGTGGTGTCGGCCACCTCCGATGAGCCCTGCGTGATTCGGGCCCGCATCCCGGCGGCCGCGCTCCGGGACGGGTCAGGCTCTCCAAGGATCACCGCCCGGTGGAAGATGTTGCCGGCGAGGACGTCACCGATGTCCTCCGGTGGCGGGTCCACGTCGGCAAGCTCGATGGCCGGCCCCAACCCCGATATGGCATCCGCTGCCAAGGCTGGATTGTCGACATCGCGGCCCAGGTGGACGGCGATCTCGGGCTCGGCAACCGGATTCACCCAACCTCGACAGGAGACGATCGCTCCGGACTCATGCCGTCTCGACGCGGGGAGGAACCCCACGAGTGGGCCGTCGAGCCGGAACTTCTCGAGCCAGAACGGCGACCCGAATCCGAGCTTCCAACCGATGGTCCGATCACCCTTGCCGAGATGCTCGGACCGAAGACCCAGCATCCTGCGCATCCCCTCACGCACCTCTGGGTCGTCCCATGCGGTGGTGGTCAAGAAGCATCCTCGGCTTCATAGCCGGTGTCCTCGAGCGAGCCTGCCCCACTCCATCCCCAGACCAAGATCACGTCCTCGTCACCCGTGTTGTCGAACCCGTGCCAGTGGCCACGAGGTGTGAAAACGACGTCCCCTTTCCCCGCTCCTTCACGACCGTGGTCGGTGTAGAGCACACCCGAGCCCTGAAGCACGACGAAGAACTCATCGGCATCGTGGTGACGATGACGGTCGTGTCTCGCACCCGGTGGGAGCACGGTCCACCCCAGGAGGAAGTCATCCGAACCGGCGGAGTGCTTGTCGACCAGGAACTGGACCTGCATGTCGACCCAACCCTGTTCCCGGCGGAGTCCTGGGACCAAAGGCACGTCGTCGAGTCTGGTGCGGAAGGGCTCCATCAAGCCATGCCGCCGAGCATGCGGTACACGTCGAAGACGGTAACGAAGTCGCGATGGTCGATCCCCAACCCCCGGCATGCGTTCAGCAATTCGTTGGCCACTGCGCCGAGTGGCGCCGGGGAGCCCAGGCGGCGCGCCACATCGAGGGCGAGGATCATGTCCTTCTGTTGCAGCCCGACGTCGGCGAGGGGCTTATCAGGCATATTCCCATCGAGGATGAAGGGCCCCCGATACCCCATCACCGGCGAGGCCACCACGCTCTTCAGCATGGCATCGACCGCGACATCACGGGCCACGCCGCCCTTCTCCGCAAGCGCCACCGACTCACAGAACACGACCATCTCCACGATCAGCGTGAGGTTGATTGCGACCTTCATCTGCACCGCGGTGCCGAGGTCCCCGATATAGCTGACCTTGGACCCGATGTCGTAAAGCACCGGCTCCACCCGGTCGAAGGCGGCCCGGTCGCCGCCGACCATTATCGAAGCGGTACCCCGCTCCAGAGTGATCGGGCTACCCGAGATTGGTGCGTCGAGCATGGTGAGCCCCGCTGCCGTGAACTCGGACCCAATCTCACGGCTCACGTCCGGGTCGATGGTGCTCATATCGAGGTAGACCGACCCGGTGCCCAGCCCAGCGATCACGCCATCGTCGCCAAGCGCCACTGAACGCACCGCGGCGGCGTCGGTCACGATCGAGAAAACGAGGTCGCTCGCGCTGGCGACAGCGCGGGGAGAGTGTGCCCAAGCCATGCCGAGCTCGATGAGTGGCTCTGCCTTCGGTGCGGTGCGGTTCCAGCCGGTGACCCCATGGCCGGCCGCCAACAAGCGGGGGACGATTCCCTGACCCATGTCTCCCAGACCAACGAACCCGATGTCCAACTCACCTCTCCTGGCAGCCCAGCGACAATACCTGCAGGTGGTCTCCCTGAGCCGGGGCTCGCATAGAGGAATGCGAAAATCACCACACTCCGTCCGCGACACCGTCCTGGGTTCGCTGGGTCCAACCCAGCCGGGGGAACTGCGCCCCGACCGGTCGCTTCTCGTTTTCCATCCGGCCCGACTCAGGCCATGAACCGCGGGTACGCTCCGGTGCGCCGGGTCATTGAAACCAAGGAGCAAGATGAAAAAGAGATACGCAATCGTGGCCGTCCTCGCCCTGCTGCTCGCAGCCTGTGGCGACGGCACCGACACCACCACCACCGTCTCCGATGGAGGCGCCACCACCACCGCCGGGGGCAGCGACACCACCGTCGCGGGCAGTGACACCACGGTCGCCGAGGCTGGAGGCATGGAAGAGCTGATCGCAGCCGCCCAAGCCGAAGGAACCTTGACCACCATCGCCCTTCCCGACGACTGGTGCAACTACCGGGCCGTGATCGACGGCTTCAAGGCGAAGTACGGCATGGAAGTCAACGAGCTCGACCCTGGGGCCGGCTCGGCAGAAGAGTTGGAAGCGATCGATGCCAACAAGGACAACCCTGGACCACAGGCACCTGACGTGATCGACGTCGGTCTGGCCTTCGGGCCCCAGGCCAAGGATGCGGGTCTGATCCAGGCCTACAAGGTGGCCACCTGGGACGACATCCCAGAAGGCGCCAAGGACGCTGACGGCTTCTGGTACGGCGACTACTACGGGGTGCTCTCCTTGGAGGTAAACACCGCCGAAGTGACCGACGTGCCCGCCGAGTACGCCGATCTGTTGGACCCCGCCTACAACGGACAGGTGGCACTGTCGGGTGACCCGCTCACCTCCAATGCCGCCATCCTCACCGTATGGGCTGCCGGTCTCGCCACCGGTGCCACCGGGGAGGAGGCCGCGCAGGCAGGACTCGAGTTCTTTGCGGAACTCAATGACGCAGGCAACTTCGTGCCGATCGACGGCGACTCGCGCACAGTTGGCATCGGGGAAACCCCGATCCTGATCGACTGGTCCTACAACTCGATCGCCAACGACGTCGCTCTGGCCGGCAACCCCGACCTGGAGACCGTCGTCCCCTCAGACGGCCGTCTCGCCGGTGTCTACGTGCAGGCAATCAGCGCCTATGCGCCCCATCCCAATGCAGCCAAGCTGTGGATGGAATACCTGTACTCCGACGAAGGCCAGCTCGGCTGGGCGGGGGGCTTCTGTCACCCGATCCGCTACGACGCGATGAGCGCGGCGGGCACCGTTCCGCCGGAAGTTGCTGAGCAGCTGCCAAGCACCGAAGGTGCATTCTTCCCGACCATCGAGGAGATCACAGCCGCATCAGCAGTCATTGTCGAGGGATGGCCCGACGTGGTGGGTGTCACCGTCTCGGAGAGCCCAAGCGGCTAGTCACGACGAGTCGCTCGAAATCGTGGGGGG
>JALYNX010000109.1 GCA_030772935.1 Actinomycetota bacterium
CCGCCGTACTTGGTACCTGGTATTGAGTACTTAGAAAGAAGCAAGAAATGCCTAGCGACAAACGACCGCCTTTGACTCTCGCCTGCACCGAGTGCAAGCGGAGGAACTACGTCACCACCAAGAACAAGTCGAACACCCAGGATCGTCTGGAGTTGAAGAAGTACTGCCGGTGGTGTCGACAACACACCGCGCATCGCGAGACCCGCTAGCACCGTTACCGTTTAGGGATGGACTTCTCCGCCCTGGTGGATGACACCTTCGGGCCGCACCCGTTTCGGGTCTGTATGGAGAACGTCGCCGACTTCGTTGCGGTGACCAGTGACGACCCGGAGCGATGGGTCAAGGCCGCCCCGCCCGGTTTCGTGGCGGCCGCCCTCTTCGTGGTGGCACCCGACCTTCTCGGCCAGTTCACAGATCGTTCCGTGATCCATGGCGAGCAGACCTTCATCTGGCACCGCTCTTTCACCGTGGAGACTGATTTGGAGGTGTCGGGGAAAGTGTCTCGGGTCAGGGAGCGGGGTGGGGTCAATTTCATCTCCTTCGATCTCGAAGTCGATAGCCCCGATGGCATGGTCGTCGAAGGCTCGGCGATGTTCCTGGTCTCCGGTGATTCGACGGCAGTGAGCGGTGTGGAGGAGTCCCCCGAGCCGCCCCCACTCGAAGACGGCAGCCCAGGTCCCGGCCAGGTGAGTGCCTCCCGGGCGGATCTGGTCCGTTATGCGGCGGCCACCCGCGACTGGAACCCGATTCACTGGGACCATGAAGTTGCGGTCGCCGCCGGAGTATCAGGGGTCGTGGTTCATGGGCTCTTGCAGGCGGCGTGGGCGTTCGCGGCTGCGAGCCGGCTTCGTACCGGCGATCGGCCTCTGCGAACGGCCAAGGTGCGGTTCCGAACCCCACTTCCACCGGCTAAGCCGGCGACCCTTGAAGTGCAACCATCCGAAGGTGGGGCCACGGTGAGCATCGGTGACGACGGAACCGAGTACATCAACGCCAGAATTGAGCTCTCCGATGAGTAACCAGCCGGAAATTCCCAGGGTCGAACCGACCAGGGAACAAGAGCTCATTGCCAGGGCACAAAGCGGGGATCGCTCCGCGTTCGCCGCCCTGGTCCGTGAGCATGGAAACGAGGTCTACACCTTGGCTCGCAGACTGGTGGGTGATCCGCATCTGGCGGCCGATGTCGCCCAGGAGACAATGATCCGGGCGTGGCGCGCCCTGCCCAATTTCCGTGGCGAGGCAGCGTTTTCCACCTGGCTGCACCGGATAACCGTCAACACGGCCTGGACTCAAAAGAAGAGGGCTCGCCGTCATGCGGGGGCTTCCCTCGATGACCTCGCCGAAGTTGCGGCTCCCTACACCAGGGATCATCCGGAGGTCGCCGGTGAGATCCTCGAGCTCAGAGGGAGACTCCGTCGCGCTCTGGAGTCATTGCCCGAGTCCCAGCGCCAGGTCGTGATTCTCAAAGACGTATACGACTGGTCACATTCCGAGATCGCCGAGGCGATGGGGATCTCGGTGACTGCGGCCAAGGTTCGTCTCCATCGAGCCCGGGGACGGCTCGCCAGGTACCTGGAGGTGTCGCCATGACGGTCCTCTGTGAACTGGCTGCCCCCTTCGTCGCCAACAGTGCTGTCGACGGGAGCGATGTGATTTGGCCGTTCCGGACCCACACCGACGAATGTCTGCGGTGTCAGGCCCGACACGCCGCGATGAGTCGAACCGCTCGCGAGTTGGGCATCCTGTCAGCGGAGACCCTGGGCGCACCACTGGATCTCGAGTGGCGGGTGATGTCGTCGCTCGAAGGTGACCTGGCGGTGGCACGATCCTGGAAGCGCCCGATCGCACTAGCCGCCGCGCTGCTGTCAATGGCCGCCGCAATCGTCATTTGGCGGATTCGGCCCCGGACCCAGGCCTGAATCTGGGGTCTCGTCCCTGAGGGTCTTTGGACCCTGGCCGATTCTCAGCCGAGCCGATTGAATCGCTCTCATGAGAATGCTGATTTCTGTTGCCTCGAAGCACGGCGCCACCGCTGAGATCGGGCAGGCCATGGCCGAGGCCTTGATCGGCCACGGTATCGAAGTGAGGGTCCAGGCTCCCGAGTCCCTCGACTCGGTGGAGGGATATGACGGCGTGATCCTCGGAAGCGCGGTCTACGCAGGCCATTGGACGGCTGAAGCCAAGGATCTCGTGGAGCGTTGCCGTTCCCAATTCGGTAACCGTGCGGTCTGGTTGTTCTCGAGTGGCCCGATCGGCAACCCGCCGAAGCCCGAAGAAGAGCCGGTCGATGTCGCACCGATCATGGAAGCCACGGGAGCGTTGGGTCACGTCGTGTTTGCCGGCAAGCTGGACCGCAAGGTACTGAGCTTTGGCGAGCGGGCGATCGTGACCGCCTTCAGGGTGCCCGACGGCGACTTCCGCGACTGGGAGAGGATCAAAGAATGGACCTCCTCCATCGCCGAGGAGTTGAAGACCAGGGTCTGAGGCCATCGAAGCCGGTTTGGCGATACGATCGAAGGATGACCCGGCTCATCGACCTCTCTCATCCCATCGAGGCCGGGATGACGACCTATCCCGGGATGCCGGGACCGGTCATCACCGACTATCTGTCCCGCGCCGAGTCACGCAACCGGTACGACCCCGGGACCGAATTCAGCATCGGCCGCATCGAGATGATCGCCAACACCGGCACTTATCTCGACACGCCGTTCCACCGTTTCGAGGACGGCTTCGACCTCGCCGGTCTCGCCCTAGAGAAAGTGGCGGATCTTCCCGGCCTTTGTCTGGCGGCGAGCGGCCCGGAACTCGGCGCCGACGTCGTGTATGACCACGATGTGAGCGGACGTGCTGTCCTCTTCGCTACTGGGTGGGACCGTCATTGGCGCACCGAGCAATACGGGGACCCGTCTCACCCCTATGTCTCGGCCGAACTGGCCGACGCCTTGGTCGCCGGTGGTGCGGCGCTGGTGGGGATCGATTCGGTCAACATCGATGACACCCGTGGTGGAGGGCGACCGGCGCACACCGCTTTGCTCGAGGCCGGGATCCCGGTGGTGGAGCATCTGACCGGGCTCGAGCGACTGGTCGACGGCGAGTTTCGCTTCTTTGCGGTTCCACCGTTGATTGAAGGCATGGGCAGTTTTGCGGTCCGGGCGTTCGCAGTCGTCGAGTAAAGCCTTGGTCGGTTCTGGATGAACTGCAGCGAGGCTCAAACCGGACCCAGTAGGTCCCATCGGTTGCCCGAGATGTCGACGAACACAGCGAGACGCCCGTAGTCCTCTGTGCTTGGCTCCGTCACGAATTCCACGCCGGCGGTCACCATTCGGTGGTAGCTCGCCTCGAAGTCATCGACCCGGAGGAAGAACCCGACGCGTCCGGCGACCTGCTTGCCTACAACACGTCGTTGTTCGTCGCCGTCGGCACGCGCCAGCAGGATGCCGGTTTCGGCTCCACGAGGCCGCACGACGACCCATCGCTTTGGTCGACCATCGTTGGTGAGCGACTGGGAATCTTCTGCCAGCTCGAATCCGAGAACGTCCACGAAGAATTCGATGGCGGGGTCATAGTCGTCGACGACGATGGTGACCAGTTCCAGCATGGCGGGAGTCTGGCATCAGGGGCGGCTTCGCGATCGATCAGTTTCCGAGAAGCCGTTCCCGCAGCGCCTCCGTACCATGAGGTCATCCATCCAGATTCGAAGAGGAGGTATCTCCAGTGAGTGACACGCAGAAGTCCGCCAAGAAGGCGGCCTTCACGGAAGAGGAACGAGCCGCGATGAAGGAGCGCGTCCAAGAGCAGAAGGCGGCCGCAAATAGAGCGGACGGGGAAAGCGAGGTGCTCGCCAAGATCGCCGAGATGCCGGAGCCGGATCGCACCATGGCCCAGCGGATCCATGGTGTGATTAAAGCCAGCGCGCCAGACCTCTCGGCGAGGCTCTGGTACGGGCAGCCCGCCTATGCCAAGGACGGCAAAGTCGTCTGCTTCTTTCAAAACGCCCAGAAGTTCAAGACGAGATACGCGACCTTCGGCTTCAGCGACGAGGCGAACCTCGACGAAGGCGCCATGTGGCCGACCTCCTTTGCGCTGACCAAGTTGACCGCCGCTGACGAGAAGAGGATCGCCGCGCTCGTGAAGAAAGCGGTGAGCTGAGGGCTGAGCTCGCCACTGCCACTAAGAATCAACAGGTGTACTAGGTGGAAGTCGACTGACAGTAGATGGTGGTCCCCAGGCGCCTGCTGCTTAAGTTGACGCCATGGCTGAAGTCTCCCTCGTAACCGCAAGCTTTGTCACCCGCGAGCTCGGGTTTGGCTCGCTCCGTGACTGGGGCGTCGGCGACTCGGCGACCCAGGCGTTCTTCGCCCCCATCGAGACCTATGAGGCGCGGTTCAACCGGCTTCTCGAAGACATCGGCGCCATCGGCTTCCGGACCATTGACCTCTGGGGGGCACATCTGCACTACGAGTGGGCGACGAACTCTCATTTCAGAATCGCCCGTGAGGCTCTCGACCGTCACGCCATCACGGTCAACAGCCTTGCGGCATGGTGCAGTTCCCGGGAGGCCCTCGATGGCTTCTGTCGTGTCGCCGGCGAGGTTGGCAGCGACCTGATCGGTGGCGGGTCGTCGTTGCTCACGGACGATCGCGAG
>JALYNX010000110.1 GCA_030772935.1 Actinomycetota bacterium
TAAGAGGTCTTGCCTTTGGCCAGACCGATCTCGACCTTGACCCTTCCCTCCTTGAAGTAGACCTGAAGTGGAACCAATGTCAGGCCCTTCTCCGCGACCTGGCCCGCCATCCGGTCTATCTCGCGGCGGTGCAACAGGAGCTTGCGATCCCTTTCGGGCTCATGCCCACCCTCACGGGCGAACTGATAAGGGCCGATGTAGGAGCCGACGAGGAACATCTCCCCGCCGCGGACCAGGCCGTAGGAGTCCTTGAGGTCCATCCGACCCTCGCGCAGAGACTTGACCTCGGACCCGAACAGGACCATGCCGGCCTCAAAGGTCTCCACCACGCTGTAGTTGTGCCGGGCGCGGCGGTTGGTGGCGACCACCTTGGTCCGCCCGGAGGGTTCCGAGCGGCTCAATCAAACCCTCTCCAGAGTCCCCGTTGGAACTTCTGAGCCGACTCCCTCGGACTCGCGGAGATGCCTGCTGAGACCGAGCATCGACCCAACGACCCCGGCCAGGACGCCGAAGACGAGGAACAGCAAACCCCACCGCAGGAAGAACTCGCTGGGAACGTTGAAACGGAACAGGGCAAAACCGGCCAGGGCGTCAGCTAGCTGGCTCGAACCAAGCCAGACCACGAATACGGCGGCAGCCGCACCGAGCAACCCTTCGATCATCCCCTCCAACAGGAACGGGATCCGGATGTACCAATTGGAGGCACCGACCAGTCTCATTATCTCGACCTCGTCGCGACGGGCGAAAATTGCCAATCTGATGGTGTTGGCAATCAGGACGACAGCGGAGAGACCCAGGACCACCGCCAGGCCGATGCCGAGCACATTGAGCACGCTCGAGAGGTTTTGTAGTTGCTCGATCGAATCCGTCGCGGTGATCACCCGTCGCACCACCTGCTGTTGTTGTTGCAGTTTGAAGGCGACCGACTCATGAAGCGCGATGTCGACCAGTTCGATGCGGATCGAGGCCGGGAGGCCGGTGGGGTCGATCTCCAACAATTCGGGCTGATCGGCGAACATCTCCTGGAACTCCGCCCAAGCACCCGTCTTGTCCACGTAGCTGGCCTCGAGAACCTCTTCCCAAGTCTCCACCTCGGCCAGCAATTGGTCATGTGAGTCGTCGGGGACCCCGTTGACCCCTGGGTCGTTGAGGAAGGCGATGACATGAACCCCCTCCTGCCAGGCAAGGGTGTTCAGTCGCAAGACCTCACTGACCACGAGCGCCCCAAACGCCAGGACCAAGGAGATGAAGACCGCGAGAACGGCACCGGCCACCACCAACAAGTTTCGCCGGAGGTTGATCATTGCTTCGCGGATCAAGAAGATGAAACGACTCATTCCGGCACCTTCTCGTAGCGACCGGCCTCTTCATCACGCATAACGCGGCCGTGCTCGAGCGCCACTACCCGGCGCTGCATGGCGTCGACGATTGCGTGGTCGTGAGTGGCCATGACGATGGTCGTCCCGGTGCGGTTGATGCGGTCGAGGAGCTTCATGATGCCCACCGAGGTCTTGGGGTCGAGGTTTCCGGTCGGCTCATCGCAGAGCATTATCGGTGGTCGATTGACGAAAGCCCGGGCAACCGAGACCCGCTGCTGTTCGCCACCGGAGAGCTGCTTGGGGTATCGAGCCCCTTTGTCGGAAAGCCCGACCAAGTCGAGCACCTGTTCCACCTGGGGAGCAATGACCGACCGCGGTCGGCCGAGTACCTCCAGGGCGAAAGCAACATTCTCCCCCACAGTCTTGTTGGGCAGCAGCTTGTAGTCCTGGAACACCGTGCCCACGGAGCGACGGAGGAACGGGATCTTCCATTTGGGAAGCGTGGTGATGTCCTTGCCCGCCACCCAGATCTTGCCCCGGGTCACCGGCTCGTCACGGAGCATGAGCCGGATCAGGGTCGACTTGCCCGAGCCTGAAGGACCCACGAGAAAAGTGAATTCACCTTTTTGCATCTCGATGGAGACATCGTGGGCGGCGATGGTGCCGCCCTCGTAGACCTTGGTGACGTTTTCGAGTCGGATCATTGATCAGGGGAAGTCTGGCAGCCTTCTGCCTCCAGCTGCCGAATCGATGACGGTACCGCGAGGAGCCCGGCTAGGCCGAATCTGGTGAAGTCTCATGGTTGGCTCGACGCCAGCGCAGATACGCCTCCACGAACGGAAGCACGTCACCGTCGAGTACCCCCTGGATGTTCCCAACTTCCTCGTCGGTTCGAAGGTCTTTGACCATCTGGTAGGGCTGCATCACATAGCTGCGTATCTGACGTCCCCAGGCCGCCTCTCCCTTCTCGCCGCGGATGTCGTTGAGGTGGTCGATCCGCTCCTGGCGGGCCCGTTGTGCAAGCTTCGACTGGAGCATCGTCATTGCCCGAGCCTTGTTCTGGAGCTGGGACCGCTCGTTTTGACACTGCACCACGATCCCGGTGGGGATGTGGGTGATGCGCACCGCCGAATCGGTTGTGTTCACGTGTTGCCCACCCGCCCCTTGCGACCGATAAGTGTCGATCCGAATGTCGTCCTCGTCCACCTCGACCTTGGCCTGGTCACCAAGGTCAGGAACCACGTCCACTCCGGCAAACGAAGTTTGACGTCGGGAGTTGGCATCGAAGGGGCTGATCCGGACCAGACGGTGGACCCCGCGTTCGCTCTCGAGCATGCCGTAGGCGCGGTCTCCCTTCACGGTGAAGGTTGCGGACTTGATCCCTGCTTCCTCACCCTCGGTCACCTCTTCGACCGTCACCGAGAAACCCGACTCTGTGAGAAACCTCTGGTACATCCGGGCCAGCATGTCTGCCCAATCCTGGGCGTCGACTCCCCCAGCGCCGGCGTGAACGCTGAGGATGGCGTCCTCGTCGTCGTATTCCTCGAAGAACAGAGACTCCAGCTCCAGCTTGTCAAGGTCCGCCGCGACCTCGGCGAGCTCGTTTAGAGCCTCGCTGCGAGAGGCCGGATCGTCGGCTTCCTGCGCCATCTCGAGCAGGACTTCTGCGTCGTCGAGCTTGGCGGAGAGACCCCCGATCAGCTCGAACAGTGCCTCATACCTGGCGAGCCGACGGCTGACCGTCCTCGCGAGGTCGGGATCATCCCAAAGTCCGGGTGCGGAGGCCTGTTCGCGGAGCTCTTCGAGTTCCTTCTCCTTGGTCTCGAGATCGAGAAAGCCACGGGCCTCAACGAGACGTTGGCGCAGATCGGCGACCATCTCCTTCGGGTCTGAGGATTCCATGCTCATTCGGGGAACGGGCTACGCCGCGCCGTGGCAGCGCTTGTATTTCTTGCCCGAGCCGCAAGGACAGGGATCGTTGCGACCGACCTTGTCCGAGGTGGCCTGCTTCACCGGGCCGCCCGTGCTGAGAGGAGCCACCCTTTGTGGTTCGGACTTCGGCCGGGAAAGTTCGACATGGAATAGGTACTTGACCGCATCCCGCTTCACCGAATCCACCATCTCGGTGAACATGTCGTAGGCCTCGCGCTGGTACTCGGACAACGGATCGCGCTGGCCCATGGCTCGCAATCCGATCCCCGCCCGCAGGTAATCCATCTCTGAGAGATGCTCCCGCCATTTGTTGTCGATCACAGAAAGCATCACCGAGCGCTCCACCTGGCGGAGGACCTCGGATCCGAGATCTTCCTCCCGCTTCTCGTAGGCCTTCGCCGCTTCCTCCACTGCGTGCTCAACCACATCATCGACACTCGGGGTCTCCTCGAAGCTCGACCGCTCCATCGTGGTCGGGTAGTACTGGCTCAGCTCCAACTGCAGAGCTTCCCAGTCCCACTCGTTACGTGGGATCTCGGGGCTGAAGGCGGCCTCAACGGTCTCGCTGAGGACGGTCTCGATCCAGTCGCCGATGAGGTCGTCTCCGGCGGTGCCTTCGAGGATCGACCGTCTCCAGTCATAGATGACCTCACGTTGACGGTTCATCACCTCGTCATATTTGAGGACGTTCTTGCGGATCTCGAAGTTTTGTGACTCGACCTGGCGCTGTGCCCGCTCGATCGCCTTGCTGACCATCTTGGCCTCGATTGGTTGATCGTCAGGAAGCTTCAGGCGATCCATCACGCTGGTGACCCACTCCCCCTGGAACCTCCGCATCAACTCGTCTTCGAGGGAGAGGTAGAACCGGGATTCCCCGGGATCGCCCTGGCGGCCGGATCGACCACGAAGCTGGTTGTCGATGCGACGTGACTCATGACGCTCGGTGCCCACGACATAGAGGCCACCGGCCCCGATCACCTTCTGCTTGTCGGGAACGATCTGGAGATCGAACTCGTCGGCGAGTTTCTTCTCCAACTCGACATAGGACGGGTCATCCTGGTTGACCCCACGTCTTTTCAGCTCGGTGCGGGCCATGCCTTCGGGGTTCCCCCCGAGCATGATGTCGACACCGCGGCCAGCCATGTTGGTGGCAACCGTCACCGCACCCGGTCGCCCCGCCTGGGCAATGATGTCGGCCTCCCGCGCGTGCTGCTTGGCGTTGAGCACCTCGTGTTTGATGCCGCGCCGCTCCAACATCCTTGAGAGCTTCTCGGACTTCTCGATCGAGACGGTGCCGAGGAGGACGGGTTGGCCGAGTTCGGTCCGCTCGGCAACATCGGCGACCACCGACTCGAACTTCCCGTCTTCGCCCTTGTAGACGAGATCTCCCTGATCGGCGCGATCCACCGGTGCGTTGGTGGGGATGG
>JALYNX010000111.1 GCA_030772935.1 Actinomycetota bacterium
CTGTGGGTCGAAGAAGATCTCAGCGTGTCGCACCCCATCGCCAGCCGCCCGGCGGAGATAGGCGGACATCAGGTCGTAGAAGTCGGCCGGGGTCTGCAGGACCGCTGCTCCCCGGTAGAGAATGTCAAGAAACGACTGGAGATCGGTGAAGTTGTAGGCGGCGTGTGCGGCTTCGACATCCTCGAAGGGAAGTTCGAGACCGTTCCGCGCTGCGAGGTCGAGCAACAACTCCGGTTCCAACGTCCCCTCAATATGGACATGAAGCTCTGTCTTTGGCAGCTGGTCGATCATCCGGCGCAAATCCATGTTCATCATCTGTCTCCGAGCGAGATGTCCTGAGGGCGAATCGGGACCCGATTCAGTTGCTTGCCGGTCGCCAAGCGTATCGCCGCAGCCACCGCAGCCGTCGAGGAAATGGTGGGCGGCTCACCAACGCCCTTGGCCCCGAATGGCCCCCACGACCCGTCCTTCTCGATCAGGACTGCCTCGACATCAGGCGCATCGAGGATGGTGGGCAGCAGGTAGTCGGTGAAGTTCGGGTTGCGGATGACGCCGTTCTCCATCACCAGCTCCTCCATGATCGCCAACCCCACGCCCTGCATGATCCCTCCCTCGATCTGACCTCTGATCGAGTCCGGATTCAACGCCCTCCCCACGTCCTGGGCGGTGTCGACCCGGACCACCTTGACCATTCCCAACTCGGGATCGACATCGACCACAGCCCGATGACCGGCCACGGCGAAGTCGGCATGGACGACTCCCTGACCGTCGGCGTCGGGGCCCTCGGTGGGTGGGTGCCGGAAAGTCACAGTCTCCTCCCAGACCTCGTGGGTCAGCTCCGCCATAGGCACCACCAAAGCCCCTGATCGCCACACACCGTCGTCATTCAGATCCTCCCCGTTGTGTTGATCCAGGATTCGCTTCCGCAACCGGCTCGATGCCTCCAACGTGGCGCCCCCTGACATCTGAGTTTGACGAGAGGCCGAAGTCGATCCCGCCGAACCGATCCTCGACGTGTCGACGTGACGCACCTCCGCATTGGAGACGCCGAGCCCGGCCCTGGCGATCTGGGCCAGGACGGTCACCAGGCCCTGACCGACCTCGATGGCCGCGGTCTCCACGATCGCTCCTTCCGGGGTGAGCCGAACCCGGGCCTGGGCGTAGTCGTCGAACCCCTCGGAGAACCCGAGGTTCTTGATCCCGATGGCATAGCCGATACCGCGAACCACATCGTCGGGCTCCGAGGTGAGGCCGCTGCCGCCGGGGAGGGTCGAGTGATCGAGGTTGGGAAGGGGCATTGCCCGCAGGGTCTCGATCACCTCGGCTGTCGGCAGTGGGGTGGTGATCACCTGTCCGGTGGTGGGCATCTCGTCACCCGTGGCCAGCGCGTTGCGTTTTCGCAACTCGAGCGGGTCCATGTCCAGGGCCTCCGCCAACCGATCCATCTGAGCCTCGTAGGCGAAACAGCTCTGGACCGCGCCAAAACCTCTCATCGCCCCGCACGGTGGGTTGTTGGTCCGGGCCCCCACCCCGTCCACCATCACCGAGTCACAGCGGTAGGGGCCCACGGCGAAATAGCAGGCGTTGGCCAGCACGGCAGAGGTGGTCGAGGCGTAGGCGCCACCATCGATCACGATCCTGGCCTCGACGCGCAGCAGTTTTCCCTCGTCGTCGGCTGTGTGCCGGTACCACATGCGCGCCGGATGACGATGCACATGACCAGCGAAAGACTCCGATCGCCGGTAGACCATCTTGACCGGCCGGCCCGTGTGCAGGGCGAGCATGCAGAGATGGATATGCAGATTGACGTCCTCGCGGGCGCCGAACGCCCCGCCGATCCCGGTCGGGTGAGACCGGACCGCCTCGGGGGGGAGGCCGAGGCTGGCCACGATCTGCTCGTGGTCGACGTGCACGAACTGGCTGGTGGCGAATAGATCGACCCCGCCGTGACCATCGGGGATGGCGAGACCGGCCTCGGGACCCAATGGGGCCTGATCCTGCATCCCCACCTCGTAGTAGCCCTCGACCACCACCGGGCCGGAGATCTCCTGGTCACCACGTCGGATCCGCATCCTGCGGAAGACCTCGTCGCGCAGGTCGGCCTCCTCGGGGTCAACGAGAGGAACCTGCTCCTGGTAGACGACATTCACTGCTGCCGCCGCCCGACGCGCGGTGTCTGCATCCTCGGCGGCCACGATCGCCACCGGTTCGCCCCAAAATTTCACGGTGTCGCCAACGAGCACCGGTTGATCCGGATGCTCCAGCCCGAACCAGGGCCGGCCCGGGACATCCGAGGCGGTCAACACCGCGTGCACGCCGCCGATGGTTAGCGCGGGGGCAATGTCGATTGACACCACGGTGGCGCTGGGATGAGGGCTTCGAACCGTTGCCCCCCAGAGCATCCCATCCGACTCGAGATCTTGGGCGTAGGCGAACTGGCCCTTGAGCTTTGCGATCCCATCGGGTCGGAGTGGAGACTCGCCGACTGTGCCCTCCACCTGAATCGCCGGTCGGTGGGTGCGTGTGGTCATGAGCCGGCACCAGCCGAAAGCCCTTCGAGGGCGCGCAGTATCGCCCCATATCCCGTGCATCTGCAGATGTTCCCGGCCAGTGCCTCCTTGATCTCCTCACCGGTTGGGTGGGGATTTCGCTCGAAAAGGTCAACCGCAGCCACGACTATTCCCGGCGTGCAGAACCCGCACTGGACGGCCCCGGCTTCGTGCATCGCGGTCTGCACCGCATGGATCTCATCTCCGGCGACACCCTCGACCGTGACCACCACCGAGCCCTGGAGGTCGCCTGCCATCACCAGACAAGAGCACACCACCACGCCGTCGAGCAATACCGAGCAGGACCCGCATTCCCCCTGCTCGCAGCCGCTCTTGGGCCCGAGGACTCCGAGCTCGTCGCGAAGGATGTCGAGGGCGCTCCCTGGGCTCATGACTCGAGCCGTCGCCGGGCTGCCGTTGAGCGTGAACTCGACGATCAACGGAGGCACCGGGCGAGGAGGCGGCGGGCCAGCGTCCCCGCGGCGTGGCGTCGGTAGTCCTCTGTGGAGCGGTGATCGGTGATCGGCTTGACCTCCGCGGAGACCAATCGGGCGAACTCGGTCATGTCGCTCGCTGAGGGCCGGCCGATCGAGCTGATCATCTCCTCGGCCCGAGCGGCTCGCATCGGAGTGGGTGCAACCGAGCCGAGAGCGACCCGGGTCGAGCCCGTCTCATCGCGGGTGACCACACAACAAACGGTGGCAATCACCATCGCATTGCGGACCCCGATCTTGCCGAAGGCCTGTCGCTCGGGCATGGCGTCGGGAAGCCGGATGGCGGTTATCAGTTCCCCGGCTTGGCGCGATGTCTTCTTGACCCCGACAAAGAACTCCTGCCACGGGACCGACCGATCTCCGGCAGGCGAGCGCAGCTCGATCGACGCATCGACTGCGGCGAGGAAAGGCAATCCGTCGCCAGCCGGGCTGGCGGTGGCCACGTTGCCGCCTACTGTCCCGGCGTTCCTGATCTGGGGGGAGCCCACGGTCCGGGCGGCCTGGGCCAGGGCCACCGGGGCTTGTCGCTCGAGACGGCTCCAGGTGACACCGGCACCGATCCGGTTCGGCTCCCACTCACCCAGTTCGGCGATCCTACGCAGGCTGACGACGTTCATTGGGCGGACATGCCCGAAGTTGACCTCGACCATGAGATCGGTCCCCCCAGCCAGGGCCAGTGCGCCTTCCGACATGGCGGCGACTGCCTGGTCGACCGTCGTCGGGTGCTGAACCTCCACAGTTCTGAAACTACCCGAGCAGGGCCCGGGCAAGCTGGTTGTGCTCGGCGATCAATCCCCCGATGTCGACACCGACCAGTTGCCGGTCCTCGACCACCCGACGCCCCCCAACCCAGGAATGGTCGACACCTCGGGCGGAGCACATGACCACCGCGGCCACCGGGTCATGAACCGCGCCAGCGAACTCGATCCGGTCGAAGTCGATTGCAGAGAAGTCCGCCGCCATCCCCGGGGCCAGGTAGCCGATGTCGTCTCTGCCCAGCACCGCGGCACCGCCCACCGTCGCCAGCATCAGGGCATCCCGGGCCGTCATCTGGGCGCCTTCGCCGACACCCGGGGCTACGGCAAGGCGGTTCAACAACAGCGTCTGTCGCACTTCGCCCAGCATGTTCGACGAGTCGTTTGAGGCCGAGCCGTCGACACCCAGGCCAACACGCACTCCGGCATCCAGGTAGCCGGCGACCGGCGCCAATCCCGAGGCCAACCTCATGTTCGATGTGGGGCAATGGGCCACCCCGGTTCCGTCGCGGCCCAAGCGGACGATCTCGTCGGGTGCAACGTGTATCGCGTGTGCATACCAAACGTCGGGACCGGCCCAGCCCAGGTCTTCCATGTGCTCAACCGGTCGCCGGTCGAAACGGGCCATGCAGAACGCCTCCTCGTCAGCAGTCTCGGCGAGGTGGGTGTGCATCGTCACGCCCAGATCCCGAGCCAGGTCCGCCGTTTCGCGCATCAAGTCGGTGGTCACGGTGAAAGGCGAGCATGGAGCGAGAACCACGCGGGTCACGGCGCCTCTGTCCGGTTGATGAAAGGCGGTAACGACCCGTTGGCAATCCTCCAGGATGTGCTGGGGAGCTTCGACCAACGAGTCTGGGGGCAGCCCGCCTGCCGACTCTCCGAGACTCATCGACCCTCGCGACACGTGGAAACGGAGCCCGATCGGGTCGGCGCCCTCTATCTGGTCATCGACCTTCGACCCGTTTGGCCACAAATACTGATGGTCGAAGACCGTGGTGCACCCGCTGAGTGCCAACTCGGCAAGACCGACGGTCGTCGCGACTCGAACGTGGTCCGGGGTCATCCGCGCCCAAATCGGATAGAGGGTTCGAAGCCATTGGAAGAGCCCGGCGTCCTGGGCTCCCGGGACCACCCTGGTCAGAGTCTGATACAGATGATGATGGGTGTTGACCAGACCGGGAAGAACGACGTGCCCCGACACGTCCACTATTTCGTCGGCGTCGTCCGGTAGGCCTGAAGTGGGGCCGACCGCTTCGATCCAGCCGTCCCGGGCGAATATGGCCCCGTCTTCGAGCTCCCGTCCGTCCATCGTGACCACCAACCGAGCGTGGCGAACCAGCAGTGTTCCCATCATCACCACGCTACCGGCGGCCATAGAGTCGCCCCCACCATGACATTGCACCAAGACTCGCTGGCGGACTGGGGCGCACGGCTGAATCGGGTTTCCGCCGAGGTGAACGCCGAATTCCCCGGGGAGCGACCGGACCGTCAACCGGTGCACACCGTCTACGGCGGGGCGCACCTCTTCGCCTCCACCACCGCGGGACGACTCGGTGAGTTGGCGACTGGTGCCCTCGAGCGCTGGCTACCCGATGCAGATCATCTGGTCGAAGTCCTGGGGATCGATCCCCAGTTCGGCGAGAAGGTCCACGCTCAGGTCCAAGCGAAACTCGCCACGGAGGCCGTCGAGGACTTCAGGCTCGACTTCGAGGACGGCTACGGCCACCGCCCCAACGACGAGGAGGACGGCCACGCTCGTTCCTCCGCCCAGGAAGTGGCCACCGGTATGGCCGACGGCTCCTTGTCGCCATTCATCGGGGTCCGAATCAAGTCCCTCTCGGGGGAGCTGCAACGACGGGCGCTCCGAACCCTCGACATCTTCGTGACCACCCTCGCCGAGAGCGCGGGGGGCCTTCCCGAGGGTTTCGCGATCACCCTGCCCAAGATCCAGGATGCCGAACAGGTGACGGTGCTCGATGAGGCGCTGGCACAGTTGGAGCAAGGCCTGGGACTCGCACCGATCCCGATGGAACTGATGGTCGAGACCCCGCAGACGGTGATCGATCAGGACGGGACCGCCGGCCTGCGCCGGTTCGTGGCAGCTGGCGGAGGTCGGGTCCGAGGCGCCCATTTCGGGACCTATGACTACACCGCGTCGATGAGCATCACCGCCGCCTATCAGACGATGACCCACCCGGCGTGTGACTTCGCCCGCCACGCCCTACAGGTGAGCCTGGCCGGATCCGGCGTCTGGCTTTCGGACGGCGCCACCAACGTGATGCCGGTGCCGATCCATCGCGGTGACGCCCTCAGTGACCTGGAGATCGAGGAGAACGAGCGGAGTGTCCATGAGGCAATGAGGCTCCACTACGACCACATTCGCCATTCGCTTTCCCACGCCTACTACCAGGGCTGGGACCTCCATCCAGCGCAATTGCCCACCCGGTATGCCGCGGTCTACGCCTTCTTCCTGGAGGGTCTCGATCGAGCCGGGGAGCGGTTGTCCAATTTCGTCGAGTCGGCGGCGAAGGCCACCCTCGTTGGCGAAGTGTTCGACGACGCCGCCACCGGGCAGGGTCTGTTGAACTTCTTCCTGCGTGCCATCAACTGCGGAGCGGTGACCGAGGAAGAGGCGATCGCCCGGTCCGGGCTAACCGTCGACGAGTTGAGGACCAGGTCCTTTCTCGCGATCCTGGAGGGTCGGAGCTGAACCTCACTTCTTCCTGAGGCGACGCACCTGGATCCGGGTGATCCGTCGACCGCGCACACTCACCACCCGAAGGGTGTGATGACCGTAGGTGACCTCGTCCCCCACCTTGGGCAGTCGGCCGAGCAGGCTCAGCACCAGCCCGGCCGCAGTGTTCCAATCGGTGTCGTCGAGGTCCTCGTCGAGGATCTGCGACAGGTCTTCGACGGGCAGCGATGCATCGATAAGCCACTCGTCCTCGCCCACGTGCACGACATCGGAGTCGTCGGGGCCTTCGCTGATCGAGCCCAGGACCTCCTCAGCGATGTCCTCGATGGTGACCAGGCCGGCGGTGCTCCCGTACTCGTCGACCACCACTGCGAGATGGGTGCCTGCGGACTGCATTTCGTTGAGCAGGCCGAGCACCCTTTTCGATTCGGGCACCACCAGCACGCTCTCGCTCAGCCGCGAGACCGGGAGCTCGTCCCGACGGTCCTCGGGAACCTGGATCAGATTGTGCAGCTTCACGACGCCGGTGATGTTGTCGATCGTCCCCTCGAAGATTGGGACCCGCCGATGACCGGCGGCCAGAGCAGCCTGCAGGGCGAAGGCAACCGACGAGTTTCCATCGACAGCCACGATGTCGGGGCGGGGAACCATGATGTCGTCCACCTGGCGATCACCGATGCGGAATGCCCGCTCGATCAGCTCCAGGTCATCGGAGGTGATCTCGCCCTCGGTGGCCGCCCTGGAGGCGAGCATCCTCAACTCGTTCTCGGTGATGGTCGGGGAGGTGACCACCCCCTTGCCGGGCATCTGGATGTCGGCGATCCAAACCAGGACCTTCACCAGCGGACGGAGCAGGGTCACCACCACCGCCAAGGGATAGGCCAGGGTGATCGCCACCCGGTCCGGGTGTCGAACCGCATAGGTCTTGGGGATGGCCTCCGCGTAGATGTAGAGGAGGAAGGTGAGTACCGCCGAGGCGATGGTGACTCCGACCGCCTCCCAGTACCGGGAGGCGAGAATGCCGGCCACGGTGGCAGCCCCGATTTGGGAGAGGAGCGCCGCCAGCAGGATGGCATTGAGCACTTCGGAAAGATTCTCGGTGAGTTGCGCCAGTTTTCTCGCCGATCGGCTGCCCTCCTCAGCAAGGGTGTGAACCCGGACCGCCGGTATGCGAAGAAACGCGGTTTCCACTGCGGAAATGAACACCGAGAAGCCGAACAAGACGACGAGGAGGATGATCAATGGCAGATCAACGGCGAGATCCATCGTCTCCTACCTTTCCACCGTCAGCCCGATGTCCCCGTAGGGCTCGGAGACCGGCTGGAAGACGACACCGTGATCCGTCATCCCGAATCTGGTGAGATCGACGGCAAGGTGATGCTGATTGGGCAGATGGAGAGTGAGTTGCGCGATCTCGGGCACAGCCGATAGCACCGCCTCGGCCATCAGCCATCCTTGATGCTGCATGGAGGCCGACGGGTCGGCAAAGAACCTCTCGATCAATGTCTGACGGGCCGATTCCCAGGCTGCCGTGGTGTGGAGGGGCACCGGGTCGTATCGCCAGTCTGCCTTGATCGAAGTGGCGAGCACCCGGTTGTCCGTCTCGGGCAGCAGCGTGTACTCATCCCTGGGAAATCCGGAGAAGGCTGAGCCCCTGGTCTTCAAGACAATCAAACCTTCGACGCCGGCCCAGGTCCCAGTCTCCCCGGAGCCGACGGCCACTCTTGCGGTCCTCCGCTCCGAGCCACCACCGAGAAAGCCGGAGTCCGACTCCCGCTGCCAACGTCTCTCCGCCACGTTGATGATGGCCGCATCCACAC
>JALYNX010000112.1 GCA_030772935.1 Actinomycetota bacterium
GGGCCGTTGCCAGCACCGGCCAGCCGAGCTGGTCGGCGGCCGCCATCAAGGGCCTGGGCTCATAGTCACCCTCACCGGCGAGGATCAGTCCACGGGCATGAGGTTGGGCCTGAATGGCCGCGGCACCAGGTCGGGCGATCAGATGCTGCTGCCAAGGGACGTCGCCCGGCCTTCCATCGACCTCGAACGGGTACGGATCGGCGGGCGATCTCCCGTCGTCCTCCACCGGGACCGTTGGCTCGCGAAACGCGATGTTGAGATGCACCGGTCCCGGACGTGAGCCTTGGCCGAGGGCTCGAGCCACCGCTTGGGAAACCGTGCTCCGCCAATAGGAGTTGTCGTCGACCCCCGATTGGGCCGGGCCGATGTTGCAGAACCAGCGGATCACGTTTCCGAAAAGCCCGACCTGGTCGATGGTCTGGTTGGCGCCGACGTGCAACATCTCGGGGGGACGGTCGGCTGAGATCACGATTAGCGGCACCAGCGACTGGTCGGCCTCCACCAGGGCCGGAAGATGATTGGCGACGGCCGTGCCCGATGTCGCCAGGACGACGGCCGGTTGCCCTGTGGCCCGGGCATGGCCCAAGGCCCAGAACGCCGCCGAACGCTCATCGAGGACGACAGTGGTTGTGATGCTCGGGTGTTGGTCGAAGGCGACCGCCATCGCGGCCGATCTGGAGCCGGGCGAGATGACCGCGAAGGAGACCCCATGTCGGGCCAGCTCGTCCGCGATCGCCCTGGCCGAGGCGGTGCTCGGATTGGGTTGGCTCATGTCAGCACCTCAGCAGCCGAGCGCACCTTGCGCAGCATTTCAGCGGCACGATCGCGTTCCGGGCGCCATCTCGCAAGAAGCTCCGGATCAGGCTCCGGTCTGCGCACCTCGAGTTTGCCATCGAGGGAAACCAGCGGATCCCGTGTCGGGTCGCCCTCGATGAGGGCAACCGTCCCCAGCCCGCAGGCGTAGGGCAGGTCGGGCAGCAACGAAGCCACCAACAGGCCGGTGTAGATACCGATCGATGTCTCCAGAGCCGAGGACACCACCACGGGCACGCCCGCTCGCGCCGCGATATCGAGGGCGCGGGTGACACCTCCGAGCGGCTGCACCTTGACGACGACGAGGTCTGCGGCCCCGGATGCCGCCACCTCGAGCGGATCGGGCCGCAGGCGCACCAGCTCGTCGGCCGCGAGGGGAACGTCGGTTCGCTTCTTGAGCTCGATCATCTCCTCCAAGGTGGCCACTGGCTGCTCGGCGTACTCCAATCCGAATTTGGAAAGCGTGGCGAGACGCTCGGTGGCGGTGTCCAGGTCCCAGCCGGCGTTGACATCGACGCGGATCTTGCCGTCGGGGCCCAAGGCGTCCCTGACCGCGTCGAGGCGGTCCTCGTCCTCGACCGGCGCTTGGCCCGGTTCGCCCACTTTCACCTTTGCGGTGCTCGCTCCTGACTCGAGCACCAGTCCCCTGGCGATTTGGGGCGTCACCGCCGGAACAGTGACATTCACCGGGATCCATTCCCGACCCGGATCTGGAAGCGCACTGCATGCGGCCTCGAGGGCTGCGGCCAGCCATCTGGTGGTTACCTCGGGCGGATAGTCAGGAAACGGTGAGAACTCGCCCCAGCCCCCCGGCCCCCGAATCAGCACTCCCTCACGATGATCGACACGACGAAACCGATGACGCATCGGTATCCGGAACGGGTGAAGCTCCAGGGCATCGAGCAGCTCGCTCATTGCCCCTGCACCTGGCGGATATAGCCGATGAGACGCTCGACCTGTTCATCGCTGAGTGACGACTGGAAGGAAGGCATCCGCCCTCTCCCCTGGCTGATGGTCACCCTCAGGAACTCGTCGGGTTGGCTGACCACACCCGAACCCGGCCCCAGCGACGGCCCAACCGCCCCCTGCAGAGAGTCCCCGTGGCAGTTGGCACAGAGTTGGAGATAGATCTCCTCACCGGTTGCGTCTGCGGCGGGCCGTCCGACACAGGCGGCCAGCATCCCCACCAGGAGCGACGTCAACACGAGACGGACCATGGCCGGGAATCGTATGGACCCGGGCCGCAGAAACTTCAATCCTGTCCCGGTCGCTCGGCGAGTGCGGCAACGACCTCACGCACCAGCTGCGAGTCACGTCTGGGAACGATCAGGACCGCCTCGGGAGTCTCGACCACCACGAGATCTCCGATACCGGCGACCGCAACCACACGTGAGGTGGCATGGATGTAGGAGCCGGAGACGTTCAGGGCGGTCACCTCCCCGATGAGGACGTTGTCGGACGGATCGTGCCCCGAGTTCTCCCAGACCGCCTCCCACGAGCCGACGTCGCTCCAACCCACGTCGATGGGGACGACGAGGGCTCGGTCCGTGTGCTCCATCACCGCATGATCGATCGAAATCGCTTCGACATCACCGAAACCAGGAGCCAAGTAGACCCTCGAGTCACGGAGCTCGGGTGTAGCCGCCCTGACCCCGGCCAGGAGGTCGGGACGGATCCGGGCGCACTGCTCCAGTATCGCCCGGGCCGTGAACACAAACATCCCCGAGTTCCAAAGGTGGCGGCCGTCAGTCGCGAGATGCCCTGCCTGCTCGATATCCGGCTTTTCGATGAAAGCAACCACCTCCAGCGCAGCTCCGACCGCATCCCCGGTCTCGATGTAGCCGTATCCGGTTTCGGATTTGGTTGGTATCACCCCGAAGAGGAGGAGCGCCCCGTCTCGGGCAATCGACACCGCAGTTTCCAAGGTGGCGACGAACCCGATCCGATCCTCGATCAGGTGATCGGCAGGGAGCACCACCAGGACGTCGTCGGGATCGGTGAGGAGTGCGGCGGCAATGATCGCCGGTGCCGTGTTCCGGCCCTGCGGCTCTACCACGATCGATTCGACATCGGCCCCGACAGATGTCACCGCTCGATTCACTGCCTCGACGTGTTTGGCTCCGGTGAGAACCAGACCAGGCGCCAGGTCGGAAAGACCCTCGAGACGGGTGAGGGTGGCCTCGAACAGGGAGCCGCCAAAGAGGTCGATGAATTGCTTCGGATCGGACTCAGTCGACAGGGGCCAGAGCCGGGTTCCTGCGCCCCCGGAGAGGATTACCGGTCGGACAGGTGAAGCCACCAGGCGAGGCTACCCATAGGAGCACTAGTTTGCCGCAACCAACAGAGAGGGAGTGTTGAACGAATTTCTGCTGATCGTCCACGTTCTGGCGGCTGCCACCTGGGTCGGCGCCGGTGTCTTGTCCGGCTTCGTCGGCTCCCACATCGCCCGCGAGGGCGGGGCAGCCGCCCTCGGTTGGGCGCGGGTGTCAAAAGAGGCTGGCCTCAAGGTCTTCAACCCGGCTGGGTTGCTCACTGCCGTGTCCGGGATCCTGCTCGTGGTGTCCAGCGACATCTACGACTGGGCCGATACGTTTGTCACCGTCGGCCTCGCCGTCGTCGTGCTCACCGGCGTCATCGGGGGGGTGGTGCACCGTCCCGACTCAGACCGATTGATCACCGCGTTGGAAAGCGCCGATCACCAGACCGCCGCCGCCATCGGGAAGCGGGCCGCAATCTGGGGCGCGGTCACTCTTGCTCTCTTGATCGTGGCTGTCTCAGTCATGGTCTTGAAGACCGGTGCCGGATGAGCGCAATTCGCGCCGAGGGTCTCACCAAGTCATACGGGAACGTTCGAGCGCTGGTCGGATTCGATATCGAGGTCGCCATCGGCGAGGTGGTGGCCTTGCTTGGGCCAAACGGAGCAGGAAAGACCACTGCCGTGGAGATTCTCGAGGGCTATCGGCGTCCCGATTCGGGCACCGTCGAAGTCCTCGGAAGCAACCCGGTCGATGCCGGCTCCCACCTCAGACAACGGATCGGGATCGTGCTCCAGGAAGCAGGTCTCGAAGATGAGCTCACGGTCCGTGAATCGATCGAGTATTTGCGTGCGGCCTACGAGCATCCCCGTGACATCGACGAGCTGATCACTCTCGTCGGGCTCGAAGCGAAGGCCGATGAGCGCATCAAGAGACTTTCCGGGGGCCAGAAGCGCAGACTCGACCTCGCCCTTGCCCTCGCCGGAAGCCCGGAGCTCCTCTTCCTCGACGAGCCGACCACCGGATTCGACCCGGCGGCTCGGAGGGATGCATGGGCCATGATCGAGGGTCTGGCGAAGGCCGGAAGCACGGTCTTGCTGACCACCCACTATCTCGAAGAGGCGCAGGCGCTCGCCGATCGGGTGGTGGTCATCGCCGGGGGGAAGGTGCTGGCGGAAGGCCCCCCGGGGAGCCTGGGAAACCGGATGACAGCTGCCGCCACCATCAGATTCCGCCTGAGCCAGCCTGGGCAACAGGAGATCCTCGGGGTCATGGCGGGGCCCGACGGATCGGTCACCATCAGCACCCACGAGCCCACATCAGAACTGCACAGACTCACCGGTCTCGCCCTTGACAACCACATCGACCTCGAGGCACTGGAGGTGTCGAGACCATCTCTCGAGGACGCCTATCTGGAGTTGATCGCACATCATGAGCCTCGAACCGAAAGTTGAAGAGCGTCTCGCGGCCAGCCATCTCATATGGCTGACAACAGTGAACGCGGAGTGCCTGCCCCAGCCGTCCCTCGTCTGGTTCTGGTGGAACGGCGAGTTCTTTGTCATCTATTCCCAGCCGCAGATGCCCAAGCTGGCAAACATCGCTCACAATCCCGGGATCAGTCTGAACCTCGACGCAATGGCGCGTGGGGAGGAAGAGGTCACCGTCATCACCGGGACCGCCCATGTGGATACCGCGCTCCCATCGGTGATCGACAACCCCGAATATCGGGAGAAGTACCGGGATCTGATCGAGAACGACCTGGGGATGACCGTCGAGCAGTTCAGCGGGTCCTACTCGGTCCCGATCCGGGTCAGCCCGGGCCCGGTGCGGGTGTGGTGAGGTCAGTCACGCCCTGGCGGCTGGTGCGTCCCGAGACCCGGCTTCAGACCAAGATCTTCTTCCGAACCCCGATCGCCGCCTTCTTCACTCTGGCCTTCCCCCTCTTCTTCCTGGTCCTGATCAACCTCCTCAACTCCGGCGCGACCATCGATTCGTTGGGAGGAATCCCTCTCGCCCAATTCACAACTCCCGGCATCGCGGTATTCGGCATGGTCACCGCCACCTTCACCAACCTCGCCATCAACACCTCTGCCGCCCGGGACAGCGGGGTCCTGAAGCGGGTGCTGTCGACACCGGTGCCGATGTCGGTCCACCTGGCCGGGAGGCTCTGCTCGGCGGTGTCGATCGGCGTGTTATCCGTGGTGATCATGCTCGCGATCGGAGTTCTCTTGTTCGGAGTCGAGATCCCCTGGAGCGACCTGCCGCTGATCTTGCTGTTGATGGTGCTGGGCGCGGCGGCCTTCTCCTCCCTCGGCCTCGCGGTAGCGGCGCTCTCCCCCAACGCCCGCTCGTCGCCGGCGCTCGCCAATGCCTTCATCCTGCCGCTGGCTTTCATATCCGGGATCTTCTTCCCATTGGAGGGTGCGCCTGATTGGCTGCAGACGGTGGCCAGCGTCTTTCCCCTCCAGCCCTTCGCCAGTGCGGTCATCGAGATCTTCAACCCAACCCTGGATCCAGAGTTCCCGTGGCGAGCAGTGTTCACGATGGCGCTGTGGCTCGTGGCTGGGGTAGTGCTGGCGGCGCGCTACTTCTCGTGGGAACCGCGGGCCGGCGGCGCGTTGCGCACCACCGAGTGACCTACTCGGAGTCCGACTCCGAAACCCCTATCGAGATGTAGCCACATTCGCTGCAGATGTGGCGAATGATCCCGATTCCACCAGGCGCTTCGACGAATTCATGCTCATGGGAGCCCTTGCTCCTCACGAAAGCGGCGCGAACCGCCCCGAAGATGCCGGATCGGTCGGGGGCCGGTGCCGTCACCGCGAGAGCCGGAACTCGGGGCTTGGTGGGGGTCGGCGTCGGAGAAGGCGCGGGTGGAGCCTCGTAGGCGCCGAGATCGACAACCAACCGCTTCGGTGGCGCTTCGGGCGCGTCCTCATCGGGGGTCTCCAGCAGCTCGCTGATCAGCTCGGGGATCAGAGGTACAGGCTCCGGCTCAGGGATCACAGGTGCGGGCTCCGGCTCCGGCTCCGGCTCGGCGGCGGCCAGGGGCTCAGGTACGAGCTCCTCGATCGCTTCGGTTCCCATACCTTCGACCGGGCCCACGGAAACCGGTTCAGCCTCGACCACGTCTGTCGGCGCCGGCTCTGGCTGGAAGACGTCGACCGGATCGATCTCGGGAATCAGCGGCGGCGGGTCTTCAGCCCGAGCACGCGCGACCAGGCCAGGCCCCGGCCTCATCGGCCGCGATGGCGTCTCAGTAGTCACTTCGTCCTCGATGACCGGCGGTGCCACAACCTCGACGGGTGGCGGCTCAGGTGTCAAGAGCGGTGGTGGCGGGGGAGGTGGAGAAAGGGGCGCTGCCGGGACGGAGCGTGCGGCGACCTCCTGCTCCGCTACCTCCTCTTCCCAATCGGCGATGCTCTGGTTCTCGAGATTGGCCAGCATGGCGTCGCGAAGCTCGGCAACGCGTGAAGGGCGGGTTCCCCGTCGCGAGCGCCCCACAGCGACCATGCGCCTTGGAAGGGTCATGGCCTTGTAGCGAGCCCAAGACTCGGCCATATGGTCCACGCCCTTGTAAGCGAAGTCGACCGGTTCGTCGGCGATGAAGGTGATTTCATCCCCCGCCAGTGACACCGAGAAGGCGGCGGAGACGAGACGTGAGGCATGCACGTCGAACAGAGACCATCGACCCAGGGATTCCCCGTCGAGAAGCACCTCCGCCTGGTCGTCTTCGACCACGAAGGTGGCGGGAACGCCGGGATGGTCGACCTCTGGAACCCTTACCTGACCGGTGAATTTCACCGTATCACCGCTTCTTTATCTGTCCCAGCCGTCACCCGTCCACAAACCACGATCCCATCGTGTCCGCGAAAGTCAAGGGGAGAATCATTCATAGGCTTCGGGGGGCGGGCATGCGCAAAACAGGTTCCGGTCGCCCCCAGGGCCGTCGATCCGGCCCACCGGTGGCCAGTACTTGTCCCGGTGCAGCCTACGCAACGGGTAGGCAGCTGTGTTCCGGGAGTAGGGATGGGCCCAATCCTCGGTGATGAGCATGACGGCCGAATGGGGGGAGTTGACCAGAGGGTTGTCGTCCCGGGGCCATTCCCCGGACTCGATCCGCCCCGCCTCCTCGGCAATCGAGATCATGGCTTCACAGAACCTGTCCAGCTCGGCAAGGCTCTCCGACTCAGTGGGCTCGACCATGAGGGTGCCTGCGACCGGGAAGGAGAGAGTCGGTGCGTGGAGCCCATGGTCGGCAAGGCGTTTGGCGACATCCTCGGCAGTGACACCGATGGCCTTGGCCATTGGCCGCAAGTCGAGAATGCATTCGTGGGCGACCCGACCCTGGGCCCCGGTGTAGAGCACCGGGAAGTAGGGGTCCAGGCGCCGGGCGACGTAGTTGGCGGCGAGGATCGCAACCATCGACGCCTCGCGAAGCCCGTCGGCGCCCATGAGTCGGATGAATGCGTACGGGATGGGAAGAATGCCCGCCGAGCCGAACGGGGCGCCGGAAACGGGCCCGATCCCGGTGGAAGGGCCCGCTCCAGGGTTGAGAGGGTGATTGGGGAGAAAAGGCGCCAGATGTCGTTTGGCACCGACCGGGCCCACTCCGGGGCCGCCGCCACCATGGGGAATCGTGAACGTCTTGTGCAGGTTCAGATGCCCGATGTCGGCACCGAGGTCGCCGGGGCGAGCCAACCCGACCATCGCGTTCAGGTTTGCCCCGTCGACATAGACCTGGCCGCCCCTGGTGTGCACGATCTCGGTGAGCTCGAGGATCCCCTCTTCGAAGACACCGTGCGTGGAAGGGTAAGTCACCATCACCGCGGCAAGCCGCTCGCCTGCGGCCTCGGCTCGGGAGCGGAGGTCGCTGAGGTCGACATTCCCGTGCTCGTCGGTGGAAACGACGACGACCTTCATCCCTGCCATCACCGCCGAGGCAGCGTTGGTTCCGTGGGCCGAAGCCGGGATGAGGCAGACATCGCGCTGATCGTCTCCACGGCTCGAGTGATAAGCCCGGATGGCGAGGAGACCGGCAAGCTCCCCTTGGGAGCCGGCGTTCGGTTGGAACGAAACGGCGTCATAGCCGGTGATTGCCGCCAGATAGCCCTCCAACTCACGGATCATCTCGATGTACCCGCTTGCCTGGGAATCGGGCACGTAGGGATGAACCCCGGCGAATCCCGGCCAAGTGATCGGGATCATCTCCGTGGTGGCGTTGAGCTTCATTGTGCAGGATCCGAGAGGGATCATGCTGCGGTCCAACGCCAGATCGCGGTCTGCCAGCCGACGTAGATAGCGGAGCATTTCGTGCTCGGACCGGTGGGTGTTGAACACGGGATGGGTCAGGAATTCCGATTGACGCCGCAGCGGTTCGGGAATCCCGGACACGCCGTCGGGTCCCAATTCCCCCAAGCCGAGGGCGGCGAGCACCCGGTCCAGGATCTCAGGGGTCGTGGTCTCATCCAACGCGATGCGGATGTGCTCTTCGTCGACCCGGCCGAGATTCACACCTGCAGCCAGGACTGCATGGATCGCCGCCTCGGCACCATTTGCTGGGCGAACTGTCAGGGTGTCGAACCAGGTGTCGTTGACCACCTCCAGGCCCCCGTCCGTCAGGGCTCTGGCCATCCTCGACGTCAACCCGTGCACCTCGGTGGCGATGTCCCGAATCCCATCGGGGCCGTGCCAGCAGGCATAGAAGCCGGCAATGACGGCGAGGAGCACCTGTGCTGTGCACACGTTGGAGGTCGCCTTCTCGCGGCGGATATGTTGCTCACGGGTCTGTAGGGCCAACCGGTAGGCGCTGTTTCCGGCGTTGTCCGAGGAGACTCCCACCAGGCGCCCGGGAAGGACCCTGACCATCGATTCCCTGGTCGCGATAAACCCGGCGTGGGGTCCGCCGTAGCCCATGGGCACCCCGAACCTCTGAGCCGATCCGACAACGATGTCGGTGCCCCATTCCCCGGGCGGCACCAATAGTGCCAAGGCCAGAAGATCGGTGGCGACAGTGACCAGCATCCCATCGTCATGAAAACGGCCGACCAGATCGGACTGGTCGAGGACGGCACCTGACGATCCCGGGTACTGGAGCAAGACGCCGAACCCGGCTCCCGGGGTGACTCCCTCGGAGAGCAGGCGAATCTCGACACCAATCGCGCGGGCTCGGGTCCTCAACACTTCGATGGTCGGAATATGACAGTCGTCGTCGATGTAAAAGACATCCCGGCCGCCCTTGTCCAGCCGCCGGCACATCGCCATCGCCTCGGCCGCCGCCGTCGGCTCGTCGAGAAGGGAGGCATTGGCAATCTCGAGACCGGTCAGGTCGGTGACCATCGTCTGGAAGTTGAGAAGGGCTTCCAACCGCCCCTGGGAGATCTCCGCCTGATACGGGGTGTACGCCGTGTACCACGAAGGACTCTCCAACACGTTGCGCTGGATCACCGGTGGGGTGATGGTGTCGTGGTATCCGAGCCCTATCAGCGAGGGCAAGACCACGTTTCTCGCCGCCAGCTCGGCGAGGCGGCCAGCCACCTCTCGCTCCGTCATCGCTGGAGGGAGGTCCAGCGTCGTCTCCAGTATGGATTCCGGCACCGTCTCGGAGACCAGCTCCCGGAGACTCGCAGCCCCTACGGTCGCCAGCATCTTCTCGATGTCTTCGTGATCGGGGCCGATGTGACGGTTGGCGAAGCGCTCTCTGGGATTGGGCATCAGTCTCCTCTAAGGCTGTCAGCCCTCCCCCGCTGTCGTCATCTCCAGCGGCGCCTCACCCGAATGGTCCACGTGCCTGAGAGTTTCCGGGGAGGAGTTGCCCCTTCGGCGCCCCGCATTTCCGGGACTCTCCCATTCGATGTCGTTGGCAACGCCATCATACGACGATCGCGAACCGACCCTGGAATACATTGGCGATCTTGCGTCAGACGTTGAAGCGGAACTCGACCACGTCGTCGGGCCGCATCAGGTAGGACCTGCCCTCGGTGCGCACGACCCCTCTGGCCCGGGCCTCCACCCATGAGCCGGCTTCCATCAATTGAGGGAAGTCGACCACTTCGGCGGCGATGAACCCGTGCTCGAAATCGGTGTGGATGACCCCGGCGGCCTCGGGCGCGGCCGCACCGGCGCGGACCGTCCAGGCCCTCGTCTCCTTGTCCCCGGCGGTCAGATAGCTCTGCAATCCAAGGGTCCGGTAGGCGGCTCGGATCACAGAGTGGAGCCCGGGCTCGTCCTGACCCACCGAGGCGAGCAGCTCGACCCGATCCACAGGTTCGAGATCGTTGAGCTCGGCTTCGATCTGGGCATCGAGGAAGAGCGCCTCCGCGGGCGCAACGGCAGCGGCAAGGCCGGACCTGCGGTCGGGATCGATGAGTAGGGCCGGATCGCTGTTGAACACGTAGATGATCGGCTTGGCCGTCAATAGATGGAGATCGCTGAATTCGGGATACCGAGCGAACACTGGAGGATTGCGGCTGATCATCTGACCCGAGCCCACGGTTTCTCGAAGCAGCCGCAGCAGGTCGACGTTGGGCCCCAGAGACCGGTCGACGGTCGCCTCCCGCTCCAGTCTCGGCAGCCGTTTCTCAATCGTCTGCAGGTCGGCGAGGGCGAGCTCGGTCTCGACGATCTCGATGTCGGCGGCCGGGCCCTCCACTTCCCCGATCCGCACGACACTGTTTGAGTCGAAGGCCCGAACCACCTGACAGATTGCGTTGACATCACGGATATTCGCCAGGAACTGGTTCCCAAGGCCTTCACCTTCGCTGGCGCCCCGCACCAAGCCGGCAATATCCACGAAAGTCACGGTGGCCGGTGTGATTTTCTTCGAGTCGAATAGCGCCGCCAATTGCTCGAGTCGAGGGTCGGGAATCGGAACCACGCCCGTGTTGGGCTCAATCGTGGCGAACGGGTAATTGGCTGCAAGGACCTTGGCATTCGTGAGCGCGTTGAACAGAGTGGACTTGCCCACATTCGGGAGACCGACGATGCCGATGGCCAGACTCATGGCCCGGCGCAGGTTAGGAAGCGACACCCGGCAACTGGCTAGCGTGCCGGCGTGGACAGGATCGCAGTAGTCGGGGCCGGGTCCTGGGGGACCACCGTGGCAGCGCTAGCGGCGCGTTCGACGCCGACGATGCTCTGGGCAAGGCGCCCCGAACTGGCGGACGAGATCAACGAGACCAGGGAGAACCTCCACTATCTGCCCGGTCTTGCCCTCCCCGAAGGGCTGAGCGCCAGTTCCGACCTCGAAACCGCCGTCGACGGGGCAGACGCCCTGGTGATGGCGGTCCCATCCCATGGTTTCAGGGAGATCTACACCCGTGTCGCCGGGCAGCTGAATCCGAACGTGCCTGTCTTGTCCCTGACCAAGGGAATCGAACAGGACTCCCTCGCCACGATGACCCAGATCGTCAGGGAGACGTCACCCGGAACGGACGCGTCCGTGGTCGGCGTCATGACCGGGCCCAACCTCGCGTCCGAGGTCGCAGCCGGTCAGCCGACCGCCAGCGTGATCGCCATGGCCGACCGGGCCACCGCCCGCCGCCTCCAGCACGTTTTCATGGGGCCGACATTCCGCGTCTACACCCACGACGACGTCGTCGGATGTGAATTGGGGGGCGCCCTCAAGAATGTGATGGCAATCGCATCCGGGATGTCAGACGGTCTCGGCTTCGGGGACAACACCCGGGCCACATTGATGACAAGGGCCCTTGCCGAGCTGACCCGGCTGGGTGTGGCTTTGGGCGGCCGGCCGGCCACATTCGCCGGCCTAGCCGGCATGGGTGACCTGATCGTGACCTGCATCTCGACTGCCAGCCGCAACCATCAGGTCGGTTACAGCCTGGCCTCGGGCAAGACCTTGGACCAGGTTGTGACCGAGATGAGCATGGTCGCCGAAGGGGTGAAGACGACGCGGGCGGTCCTGGATCTCGCCGAGAGGAACGAGATCGACATGCCGATCGCCAGTCATGTCGGGTACGTCCTCTACGAGGGCCTCGACCCAAAGGAGGCTGTCCTCAGGTTGATGACTCGCGAAGCGAAACAGGAAGACTGAAGATGGCATTCGACAAGACACGGATCCGACGGCTCCCCGAGCATGCTGTCGATGATCGCGGGCAGATCTATGCGATTCTGGACGAGGGATTCGTCTGTCATGTGGCCTACCTGGTTGAGGATCGGCCGGTGGTCATCCCCACCCTCTATGCACGTGATGGCGACCGGGTGCTGCTCCATGGCTCAACCGCCTCGGGGCTGATGATGGCGGTCAAGCGCGGATCCAATCTCAGTATCGCGGTGACTCTGGTCGACGGTCTGGTGGTTGCGCGCAGTGGATTCGAGTCGTCGACCAACTATCGCAGCGTTGTCATACATGGAATTGGCAGCCAACTGGAGGGCGCCGAGCACGAGGAGGCGCTCGACGTGATCGTGGAGGCCCTGATCCCGGGTCGTCTGGCCGATATCCGACGTCCGACCCCGATAGAGCTGCGAAAGACCGCGGTCATCGCCGTCAGCCTGGAGGAGGTCTCGGCCAAGGTCCACGCCGGACCACCCGAGGACGCCGAATCGGACTTGGGTACCGGAGTCTGGGCCGGAGTGGTCCCCCTCGAGTTGACCGCCGGGGCTCCCCAACCCGCCCCGGACCTCGAGCCAGGGATCGATATCCCGGACTATCTGACCGCGTATCGACGTTCCTAAACCTGCAACCAGGGCCGCTTCCCTGGTGTTCATGTTGAGATGAGAGACGAACCCACGTGTCGAACCAGATCCTGACCACGTCCCATGGGACCAATCGTGAGGCTTTCAGTCCCAAGGACTGGGGCTTCTTCCTCGGCCTGTCTGCGATTTGGGGATCCTCATTCCTGTTGATGGCCATCGGTCTCGATGCTTTCCACCCCGGTCTGGTCACCTGGCTTCGCGTCGGTTTCGGAGCCTTGTTCATGGCAATCGTGCCCCAGGCTCGTCAGGCGAAGATCCCACGTTCCGAGGGCCGCCGGATCGCGGTCCTCGGGCTGATTTGGCTCACCATCCCGTTCGTGATCTTCCCGATCGCCCAGCAATGGATCGACTCGGCAGTGGCAGGAATGCTCAATGGCGCGACCCCGATCTTCACCGCAGTCGTCGCCTCGATCCTGCTCATGCATCTTCCCGGGCGTCTGCAGATGATCGGTCTGGTGGTCGGCTTGGCCGGCATTCTGTCGATCGCACTCCCCTCAGCCGGAGAGGGCACCACCGCCGCAATCGGCGTGGTTCTAGTGGTGCTGGCCACGGTTTGCTATGCATTCGCGACCAACATCGTGGTTCCCCTCCAACAGAGGTACGGGTCGGTTGCGGTGGTGGCTCGGGTTCAATGGGTGGCCGCGGCCTTGGTCACCCCTTACGGGATCTATGGGCTCACCCAGTCGAGATTCGCCTGGTCTTCGCTGGTCGCAGTGATGGCAGTCGGTGTGTTGGGAACCGGAGTTGCATTGGTGATGATGGGCTCTCTGGTTGGGAGCGTGGGGCCGACTCGGGCGACGTTCATCACCTATCTGATCCCGATCGTCGCCTTGGTGCTGGGAATGGTATTCCGCGACGAGTTCGTTTCGCCGATCGCCATCGTGGGCGTGGTCTTGGTGATTGCCGGGGCGATCCTGGCCTCACGCAGCGAGATCTCGCTCAAGCCGCTGCCAGCCGAAGCGCCCTGATCACCAGGTCGCGATCACCCAGTCTTCGACGAAGCTCTCGCTCCAGACCCCCGATGGGATAGAGATTCTGGGGCGCCCTCGGATCCTTGTGCCGTGCTGAGGCATACCGGGGCAGCGAGGCCGACACCAGATGGGCGAGTCGGGCTGCGTCGGCCACATTCATATCCGCCTTCACCTCACAACGAACCAGGCCGCCCGCAGGGCCCGCTCCGTTGGCCAGACGCAGGTACCAGGAGAAACGAGACCAGGAGGTCGTCGTGAGGAAGAGCGGGGTGCGGTGACCCACCGGAAGGGTTCCCAGCGTGGCGCGAAGATCGTCCGGCAGGTATTGCACATGCTGGGTCTTCACATAGCCGACCGCGCCCTCGAGATGGCGACGATGTGAGAGTGGCCCGTCGACCACCACCAGCGCGGCATCGGCATGATCCGCGGCGACTTCCCCCTCGAGGTCACCCATCCGCTCTTGGATCCCCAACCACAGCTCCTCGGGTGTCGAGCCTTTGGTGCTCATCACCTCGTAGCGACCTACCTTGGTGTCGATCGATTCAGCAGGGCCGGAGGTGAATATCCCCCTCCGCACACTCGACGCCACCACCTTGGCACCTCCGTTGCATCGGACGGCGCCTGCAGCAAATGTGGCCGCCAGGCCAAACCCGGGGAAGAAACCCTCCCTGTCGATCCATAGGTTGGCGTCGACCCGTCGCACGCCGTCGACGAACAGGATGTCCTCGGCCGGAGCACACTCCGGGAGCAACGGGCGCCACTGATCGGGGCTGATCTCGACGGAGGGGTCCACCTTGTCCGTGGAGTCGGCGAGGTCGGCGTCCGAGGGTGCCCCGTAGTCCGGATCCCAGGCTTCGACGGTGAACCTCACGACACCACCTCCACCACGGAACCAGTGGCTTCGCGCCGGACTTCGAGGCGAACCGTGGCCCGGGCCGCCAGCTCTTTGACATGGGTGACGATCCCGACCATGAGCCCGCGGCCGGTCAATTCCTCGAGCACCGAGGCCACTGTGTCGAGCGACTCCTCGTCGAGCGTCCCGAATCCCTCGTCGAGGAAGATCGCATCCAATCCGGAAGCCGCTCCGGCGGAAAGGGTCTCGGCCAGGGAGAGAGCGAGAGCGAGGGCCACCAGGAAAGTCTCACCGCCGGAAAGTGTGGAAACGGATCGGGTTTCGTCCGCGTTGCGATGATCGACGATGGCGAATCCCCCGTCTTCGTCGGCATAGAGCGAGAACCCACCGCCTGACAACTGGGCGAGGAGGTCATTGGCCCCGGCGACCAGGTCGTTGACCGCTCCCGCCATCAACCATCTTTCGAACCCATCGGCACGCAGATGACCGGCGAGTGAGTGGGCGATGGCAGCGGTGGTGTCAGCCTCTTCGATCGTGATGGCGAGCTCGGCGGCGAGGGCCAAGGCCTTCTCCATTTCCTTGACCGCCTGCTTCGCCTGTTCCTGCTCCCTGGCGACCTGAACGGAGAAGCTGGCCGTTGCCTCGATCCCCAGGCCCGCCAGCTCGGCGACCAGCTGCTCCTTGGCCGTCGCCGCTGCGGTGGCGGCGACACGGGCCGCGGCCTCTGCTTCATCGAACCGGGTCCTGGTCTCGAGCCGAGCCTGATCAACCCATGTCATCAACTCCTTCCATCGGATCAGGTCGTCGTCGCTGTCGGGCAAGGGCGGCTGGAGGTGGGCCACCGTCTCCCGGGCGGCCATCAGATCGCGGCCGATGGTGCGATAGGCCTCGGCGGCTGTCTCGAATTCACGTCGGGTGGTGGCGAAGAGCCCGTCCACGACCTCGCGCTCGTGCTGCTTGCCGGTCAGGAGGGTCTTGGCCGCTTCGACCGCCCTCATCTGATCCTGCAACGTCTCCACGGCTGGGGCGGGAGCGAGGTCCGCGACGAGCGAAGCCCGTTGGGCCTCCAACTCGATTCGGGTGGCCTCGGTCCTGGCGCCGTCCGAGCGCGCAGCCTCAAGCCCGACGCGAGCCGCGACCACGGTCGCCAATGCCTCCCCTTCGGCTTTCTCGAGCCGGGTGAGATCGGGATCACGCTCATCTTCGGGAATGGCAGCCACCGGGAGATCACAGACAGGGCATGGCTCGCCCACCACCAGATTCGCCCGAAGGGCATGGGCAGCATGGGTCACCCGTGCCGACGCCAGGTCCGAACT
>JALYNX010000113.1 GCA_030772935.1 Actinomycetota bacterium
GGGCCAGGAGGAGGATGATGATGATCTCGCCGCCCTGAAGCATTTCGAGGATGCTAAAGCTTCTGAGGTCCGAACAAACAGAAGGTGGCGATCCTTACGAATCGCCACCTTCCCGGACGAGGAGCACCCTGCCCAAGGTGCCCGTCGAGATTTGTATCGCTGCGCTCAGCCGGCCAGAAGGCGGAACGGATCCGGCTCTGCCTCGAGGGCGGCTGCGAACGCCTCGATTTCCCGCTCGGTAATCGGATCAGGATTGAGGACCTCGAACGTCACCCCTGTCGCTAGCAACACGCTCACGACCCTTGAGTTCGCAGGACGTCGCTGCTGCACGGTGCACGTTGGGCACTTGAAGCGGTAGTCGCCCTCCCGACCCCCTGGACGCAATTCCAGCGCCACGTCGTCGGGGGTGAGGTGGATGTCACCACATCTTGCGCACGTTGTCTTGATGGTCGTCATCCCTGTTCTCCGGTCTCCCATATCTGATTGGGTGATCGGCAGTTCTGACGTGATTCTGAAGAACTGATCGGTAGGTCGATAGACCCCTATGGGTATATGGCCAACAGCTTTTTGCCAATATCGGTCACAGTCGCCCTCACTTCTTCTCCGGAGACGAATCGAGCCGCGGCACCAAGTCGCAGCAGCAGGCGAGCCGGGATTTGGGCGTCCGGCGAGGAGAAGCTGATAAGCGTCTCATTCTGGGACTCGCTGATGATCTCAACCGGGTAGTACTCGAGGACCCAACGCGCCGAGGGGCTCAATCCCAACCGGCACACCACGTCATCGTCGGAGAGCGAATAGCTGACTCCGGGCTGGGGAATGCCCTTCGGTCGCTCGAAATGAGATTCGGTGGTCTCCATCGTCCGGATCCGATCGACCCGGAAGACACGTTCCGCTTCAACAAGACGGCAATAGGCCTGGACATACCAGTTGCCAAGAGTGGCGAACACCGACCACGGTTCGATCTCACGGACGGTTTCCTCCTCCCGACTCAATGACCGGTAGGTAATCCGGACTGCCAACTGGTCGCTGGCCGCCTGCCGCAACGGTCCAACGCTGTCCACCTCACTCCCAACCTCGACCGAAATCGCATCCTGGGCTTCCGGGAGGACGACCTTGGTGAGCTTGCTCACCGCGCTCGAAAGAGTCGCATTGGCCTGTCCCGATCCGATGATCGCCATGCCTGCCGCCAGTAGACCCAAGGCCTCGGTCGACGTGAGCCGTGGCGCCCGGGCGAAATAGTCGGCGGCATCGATGATCACCTCGTTCTCGTCGATGTAAGCCTCGATAAGGTCACCGGGGCCGTAGCCGGGGAGCCCGCAGACGAACAGGGTGTTCAAGTCCTTGCTGAGATCAGCCTCGGAATAGCCGAACCGATCGAGGATCTCCTCTACATCGACGCTGTCCCTGGAGAGAACGTAGGGAATGAGCGCCAGGATCCGGGCCAAGCGAGAAACCGTGCGTGGGCTCGTCACTTCACACCTGCCACCGCTGCTTTGACTCGAGCCCGGATCTCGACTCTCATCTCCTCGGGGGAAACCACCTCCGCCGAGGCCCCGAAACTCAAGATCCACCCCACGAAGGCATCCGTGTTCGACACCGGCAGATCAACTTCCAGGGGCTTGCCGTCCACGGCGTTGACACCGAGGGTTCTCGCCGCCCACCACGCAACGTCAGGATCGAAACGGACCTTGGCGACGAGAGTTGGCTCAGATCCGAGATCCCAGGGTTGGGAGGTCACCGTGGCCCTGATATCGAAATCCTTGGGCCGGGCGAAGGCGGCCGGCTCGTCTCCCACTTCGAGGTCAGCCATCCTGTCGATTCGGAAGACCCGGGGCCCGTCCGACGCATCACCGGCCAGGTACCAGTGGCCCCGGCTGTGCGCCAGTCCGTAAGGCTTGAGTCTGCGCTCGTCGTCCCTGTAGCGGAATTGGATGGTGCGGCGCTCGGTGACCGCTCGAAACAGGTCGCCCAGGATCTCCGATTCCGTGCCGAGATCGGCACCCAACGGCTCCAGACCCACCCCCCGCTCGACCCCACCCAGTTTGTTCAGACCGTCCAGACCCGCATTTCCCCCACCGAGACGAACCATCCGCGCCGCCACCGAGAGCGCGAACCGCTCCTCCTCAGTGAGACCGGGGTCGGGCAGGGCGTACTTCTCGGGGTCGACCCGATACCCGAAGTCGACCTCGAAACCATCGAGAGCCTGACGCTCGAGGGGAATCCCCAACCGTCGCAAGACCTCCTTGTCCCGCTCGAACATGCGGTGGAATACATCGTCGCTCTGATCCCCGTAACCGGCGACGGTGAATCTCACATCGTCGGCGGTGACCGGGACCGGCGACTCGAGGAGATAGATCAGAAGATTGATCACCCGCTCGATGACGTTCTGCATGAGTTGATTTTGGTCGTTGACGACCAAAATCAACGTCACAGGTCATAAGTCGCAGGCCAGAGACTTGAGCTTGAGACTTGAGACGACCGCCAGAGGCGGTCAGAGGCTCTCGATCAGCTTCTCCACCCGTTCGTCGTAGGCCTTGAACGGGTCTTTGCACATCACGGTCCGCTGCGCCTGATCGTTGAGCTTGAGATGGACCCAGTCGACCGTGAAATCCCGTTTCTGGGCTTTGGCTGCCTTGATGAACGCTCCTCGAAGTCGGGCCCTGGTCGTCTGCGGAGGCTGACGCACGGCGGTTGCCACCTG
>JALYNX010000114.1 GCA_030772935.1 Actinomycetota bacterium
GTGGGGAGGATCTCGGAGACCATGCCCATCGCGGGCAGCACCAGGATGTAGACCTCGGGGTGGCCGAACAACCAGAACAGGTGTTGCCAGAGGATCGGGTCTCCCCCACCCACCGGGGCGAAGAAGAGCGAGCCAAATTGACGGTCGAAGGTGACCATGAACAGTGCCACCGCGATGATCGGCAATGAGAACAGCAGCAGGAAGGCGACCACCATCGACATCCAGACGAACACCGGCATCCGGAGCAGACGCATCCCCTTGGCCCGCATGTTGAAGATGGTGACGAGGAAATTGACCGCGGAGACCAGCGAGGCAAGGCCGAGGATCTGCAGTCCCAGCGCCCAATAGTCCAAAGCGGTGCCGGAGGAGTAGAGAGGGCCGGCGTTCGGCTGGTACCCGAACCACCCCCCATCAGGGGAGTCGGCGAGGAAGTTGAAACTTCCGGGACCGCCTCCCAGCGGAAGATTGCCGTCGACTCCGCCTATCCCGTCCACCCCGACCGGGGCCAGGGACGTGCCAAAGAAGAAGGTCGAGTAGAGGAAGATGCCGCCGAAGAAGAAGATCCACCAGGAGAGGGCGTTGAGCCGGGGGAAGGCGACGTCCCGGGCCCCGATCATCAGCGGGAGCAGATAGTTCATGAAGGCCGCCGAGGCAGGCATGACGAAGAGGAAGATCATTGTGGTGCCGTGCATCGTGAAAAGGGCGTTGTAGGCGCCAGCGGTGAGGAACTCGGAGTTGGCCTGCGCCAACTGAATCCGGAGCAACAGGGCCTCGATCCCTCCGACGATGAAGAAGGTGAACGCCGCGTAGCCGTACATGATGCCGATCCGCTTGTGGTCGACAGTGGTCACCCACGACCAGATGCCGGTCTTCGCCGAAGGGCGGCGGAAAATCGTGGTCTGCGGGCGCTCGGCGGTGGCGGTCATTCGTTGCTCTCCAGCCAAAGTATCAAGTCGTCGATCTCCTGCTCGGTCAGGGCCAGATCGGGCATGAAGCTGCCCGGCTTCGCCATGGGCGGATCCGCCAGCCACTCTTTGAGGGCAGCTTCTCGGCTCTGCCCTTCTGCGGGGAAGATGGCCCCGGCGAAGACATTGCGGGACGCAAAGTGGGTGAGGTCGGGGCCGGAGAAGGCCTCGTCGGGAACGATGTTGGATGCCGAGTCGTCATCGAAACGCACCGTATGACACTGGATGCAGTTCTTGGCCAGATACACCTGATAACCGGCGTACTCGGGGCTGTCTTCGGCAGGAAGCGGGGTGGGCGCGGCTTGATCGACCAGCCATGCCTCGTACTCGGCCGGCGGGAGCGCTTGCACCCGGGCCCGCATCAGGGAATGGGAGAGACCGCAGAATTCGGCGCAATGACCCCAGAACTCGCCAGGTTCGTCGGCCTGCAGCGGAAGGATTGTGGTCTGGCCCGGGATCGCATAGCGCTTCCCGTTGAGGGCGGGGATCCAGAAGTTGTGGATGACATCGTCGGAAGTGAGGTTGGCGCAGACCTCCTGGCCGGCCGGGATCACCATGACATTGGCCGTGGCCACGCCGGCGTCGGGATAGCGGTACTCGAACCACCATTGATGACCGATCACGTCGACCTCGATCGCGCCCTCGCCGCACTCGGTGAGCTCGAAGACGGCCGCTGTGGTCGGGACTGCGATCCCGGCCAGGATCAAGGCGGGGATCACCGTCCACAGCACCTCGAGTTTTGGGCTCCCATGGAGCTGTTTTGCCTCTTTGGCACCCTCCCGATCCCGGTACAGGAAGACCGCGACCAGGATCGCTCCCTGGACGAGGGCGAAGACCACGGTCGCGATCCAGAAGACCGGCCAGAACAACTCGTCCTCGCGACGGGCGAAGGGGCCCTTGGGGTCCATCGCTGAGAGCGGGGCGTCCTCGTTGCCGATCAGGGAGCAGGCGCTGAGCACAAGGGCCGACCCGACCACTGCGCCGAGGCGTGCAAGACGTTGACGGGACCGGGCCATCGGTTCGGCATCATACGGACCTTGCCAACCGCCGACCAACTTCCGTTTCTCCCCCCCGGAACACAGTGACGTTGCACGCCTAGCGGGCGCCCAGCGCGGCAGCCCTCCACTCTTCGTCGGTGGAGGCGCCCGCCTTAGCCGCCTCTATGACGGCTTCGATCTGCGCATCAGTCAAGTCCTCGACCAGGCAGAACTCATTGCCGAACGGGTCTTGCATGACCGCCCAGTCGATGATGGGTGGCTCGTCCCCATGCGAGCCGGGTCTCGGGTACAGGCTCGGCGGTTTCTTCAACGAACCCCCAAGAGCGAGGATCTGGGTGATCGCATCATCCACGCCCTGATTCGGGGTCACATCGATGTGGGCACGATTGGACAGTTCGCCTTTTGCTTTGTTCACCACCTGAAGGATGATCTCGTGCTTCCAGGGGTCTTTACGCCCGAGATACCCGAATCGGCCATGCCAACCGCCCGGATCCCGTCCGATCACCTCGAGACCGGTGACCGCCGACCAAAAGGTGTACCCCTGGTCGAGATCGTTCACGTCGATCACGGTCGCGCGATAGGTACCGATCCCGATGAGGGGTGTGTCGGGTGGGATTGGAACGGGCCGAACCCGGTCGTAACCGGATGATTCCATTGGTGGTTGACGATAGTGGCGTGGAGGCCTCGGTACTCACGGTGGGTCTGGTCCGACGGTGTAGGAATGACCAAGCGGGCTGACCCAGACATAAACACCGGGTCTCGACCGATTCACGGTCCAGCCCCTCTGATGTCTGGTGATGTGGTCGTGGCGACACAAAGGTGCGAGATCCTCGGTGACGGTGGTGTGATATTCCGCCCACGGGTGATTGTGATCGAGGTCTGATTCTGAGGCCGGCATCCGGCAGCCGGGAAACACGCAAGTCGGGTTTCGCGCCTCCACTTGACGCCGCTGATCGACTGTCGGCCGCCTTCGAGTAGTCCCGGCACAGACAATGTCGCCATCGGTTCCGGTCACCGTGAACCGCCATTGGTTCTTGGGTCGGCTCTCCGCGACCTGTCTTGCGATGTCAGCTAGCACCGGACCCCATCCGGGGATCTCTGCCGGATTCTCGTCGAGACCGGCCAAGGTGGCCAGATCGACTCGAAGCTGGATAGCCCCTCCCTCCCGGCCGGCTTGATGATTGGAGACTTGGCCCGTGAGGAGGTCGAGGAGGACATCGGCTCGCACCTGATCGATCGTCCGCGGGTCATTTTCGGTCTTGGCAGCCTTGGCTAGGCGGTTGATCCGGCGGAAGGCGCGGTTGGCCTCGGCCGCGGGGAGTCGAATGCGAAGAGGTTGGCGGTGCCGTCCTCGGTGGCCTGGACGATCAACTTCCGATCGACCAACCGCGCCTCATAGCGCTCTTTGGTCGAATCGGGATCAACCGCAATGCAGAGACGCCGGATTCGGGCCGCGAGCTGACCTGTGGTTTGGCTCGGGGCTCGCTCGAGCGCCTGATCGGCAATTCTTCGGGCAAGCTCGACGTCGAGATGAGAGGTCTGATCGCAGATCATCCGAGCCTTGGCGATGTCGATTCGGCCCCTCGCTGAGGGCGGCCCACACCGCGGGCTGTCGAACTCTCAGGTCGTAGGCCAAGCCGACCACCACGTCGGCCGCACGCCGGGTCAAGGTCAATGCGGCCCTTACTTCGGCGGATGCCATCTCATCAATCTCCGACGACAAGACCAGTCCCTCTTCTCGGAGACCGGAGAACGAGGCACGGCACGTCTCACGCTCGGCTTCCCAGACCCCCTGAACCTCTGAATAGAACTCGGCCTGATAGTGGGCCACCTGACGGGCACAGGCCTTCATGACGAAAACCCGGTCGTGGCCGGAGAGATTCTCACGGTCGATATCGGCAAGAACACCTGCCAATTCTCGACCGGGCGCCATCATCTCCAGGTTGTCCGGTAGCCTCTTTCTATCGAACATACGTTCGCTACGCTACGGACTCCGTGGGACAAATTCCATACCCCTGGCTCGGAATTTCTCCAATTGGAAGGTACCGCCGGAACGCAAGAGAAGTTGGTGTGTTTGGTCAGTTTGGCGCCACTTCGGCGATCGCTGCGCTCAACTCCTCGTCTCGCGCAGCACCCTCGAAGGATGAGGTGACGGTCCCCGAGCCGTCCACCACGAAGACCCACGGCTCAGAAGGCAGACCCCATTCGGTCACGGCCGGCACCGCGGTCAACTCACTTTGGTCGGTGACCTGAAGATCCTCGTAGATCTCGACGTGGATGAACCGGACCCCCGGGAAGCTCTCGCGGAGACCCTTGACCTGGTCGAGGAGAGGCCCACACGTGGCACTGGCGCAAAACCCAGGAGTGGCGAACACGATCACCGCGGGCTCGCCTGCCGTCAGTGCATCGGCAACCGACACTTCGTACATCGCCGGGTCGGGGTCAGGGTCCGAGCTTATCTCTGCGAGGTCGGGATGATCGGCTGAGGTGCGGGTTACCGATATCGGAGCCGGCTCCCCCCGTTCGATGACACCCGGATCCTCGACCGCCACCAACCCCATCGGGCCCGCTGTCGAGAATCCCTCCGCCTCCAGGGTCACCTGATAGGTAGCGGCCTCGGGAATCTCGATACGGGCGACATACAGGCCGCGGACATCCTCCACGGTCCACATGAACTCGGTGTCGTAGGTCGAGATCGGGGCGCCGTTCTCGTCGCGAAGCGTGACCGTGGCCAGGATGTCCGGAGAAGCCAGGTATTCGTTGGTTTCCTGGTCGATCAGCCCGAACATGACCCGCTGCTCCCCCACAC
>JALYNX010000115.1 GCA_030772935.1 Actinomycetota bacterium
TCAGCAAGTCGTGGTCACGGAGACGGGCCAAAGCGTCGAGGGTGCCCGGAACCCGCAGCGCAGGTTCGTTGTATCCGTACTCGATCTGGAGGAGCTGTGTCAGGAACTCGATGTCACTGAGACTGCCCTTGCCGAGTTTGAGGTGATAGTCGGGGTCTTCCCCCGGTGGGACCCGCTCCTTCTCCACTCTGGCCTTGATGTCCCGAATTGAGCGGATGAATGACTCGGAGACGTGCTCATGCCAGACCACTGGCTCGATCACCTCTCTGAATCCCGCGGCGACCTCCTCGTCCCCCGCCACGGGCCGGGCTCGGACCAGTGCGAGAACCTCCCAGGGCTCGGCCCATTCCTCGTAATACCGCCGATAGCTGTCGAGTGATCGTGCCAAGGGGCCCCTCCGCCCCTCCGGGCGAATCTCCGCATCGAGCATGTAGGCCTCACCGTGGCGGCTGGGCTCGGTGAGGACGCGGGCCAAGTCGGTGGCGATCCGCAGGCCACGATCCCGCTCTGCTTCGGGCTCGAACACGTACATGGCGTCGAGGTCCGAGCCGTAAGAGAGCTCGCTGCCCCCCCATTTCCCCATCGCAACGACTGCGAACCCCTTGGGGTGGCCCTCGGTGACTATGTGCACCGCCCCGGTGACCGCAGCGTCTGCGCTGGCGGTGAGCGCGGTAAGGGTTTCCGGCGTGGAACCTTCGCCGAGGATGTCACGCGCTGCGATACGGAGTTTCCTCCGTCGCGTGAAACGTCGAACGGTTCCCACCTTGGCGTCGTAGTCCGGTCTGGAGTCGAGAAGGCCAACCAACCGTTCGATCTCGGCATCCCGGGGCCGGATGTTTCCCAACAGCGCGTCATCTGCGAGACGGGGCACGAACTCGGGGATCTGGTCTATGAGCTGGCCGATCAGACGGCTGGTCCCGAGCAGGAGACACAACCGCTCACCAGCCAGCGGGTTGTTCTCGAGCATGGTGATCAGTGCCGAATGATCCGAGGCGTTGGCCAAGAGAACGCGCAACTGGGAGAGGCCGAGGTCCGGGTTGGGGGATATCGACAGCCAGTCCAAGAGGAGCGGAAGGACGTGATGCATGGCTCGGGAGCGTCGGCTCAAGCCAGCGGTGAGCTCTTCCAGAGCCCTTCCGGCAGCCTCGACATCCGAGAAGCCGAGGGCCTCGAGTCGGAGCGCAGCTTCTTCGACCCCGAGTCGGGCGCTCGGTGAGCCAACCAATGCCTCGAGGATCGGTCGGAAGTAGAGACGCTCGTGGACGTCGCGCACCAACGACTGGACGGCGCCCAGACGTTCCTCGAGCTCACGTTCCGGGTTCCTCTCGAAGCCGAGCGACCGTGCAATGCGGGCCCGAGCCATCGGGTCATCAGGCATCTCATGGGTCTGCCGGAGGTCCCAGAGCTGGATTCGATGCTCCAAGTTTCGAAGGAAGCGATAGGCGTCGGTCAGTCCTTGATGGTCCTCGGGCTCCACGAACCCGTGCAACGCCAGGGCGTCCAGCGCATCCAGGGTCGCCGGGGCCCTCAGGTCGGCGTCCATGCGGCCGTGGACGAGTTGCAGGAGCTGGATCGAGAACTCGATGTCCCTGATGCCGCCGCGGGATCTCTTGATGTCGGCCGAGTCGGCGCCTTGTTCCACCTGCTCTTTGATCCGTCGGATGCTGCGCAACGACTCGACGTCGAGACCGCGCTCCCAGATCACCTTCTCGGTGAGGTCGATGAAACGAGCTCCCAGTTCGTCATCCCCGGCGGCGGGCCTCGCCTTGAGCAACGCCTGCAACTCCCAGGCCTCGCCCCATTGCTCGTAGTAGCGGGCGTAGCTCTCGAGCGTCCGTGAGAGAGGGCCCTGCGAGCCCTCCGGCCGCAGGTCGACATCGACCTCGAGGCCTCCGCCGTCCGGGGTCGGCCCGGACAGAATGGTCAAGAGCCGGCCGGCGAGGGCGAGCGCTGCAGACCGGCTCTCGGTCTCTGCTCCTTCCACGTTGTCGTGGACGAGGACGAAGTCGACATCTGATGAGTAGTTCAGTTCGCGAGCCCCCCACTTGCCCATCGCAATGACGCTGAACGGGAGAGCGTCGACGATTGGGTGCTTCTCAGCTGTGGCCTCACGAGCCGTGGCGAGGGACTTGGAGACGATCTGATCCATGGAGTCGGAGTAGCGGGCGACGGCCTCGACGAGGTCGATCTCACCCGAGAGGTCGTCGCCGGCGATCGTCGCCAGGGCGTGGTGGACCTGGAGAGTCAAAGATGTCTGCTCCTCATCCAACAGCAACGAGGGGTTTCTGGCCAGGCTCCGACTCAGGGCGCGGCTGGAGCCGACGATGGCACAGAGACGTCTGCGGGCATCGGAGTCAGCAACCAGATCGGGGGCAGCCTCCAGGATCGGGAGTAGGCGATCGAGTGCGCCGGATGGGTCTGGGCCTGACGAGATCCGTTCGGCGATATCGGTGCGGATGCCGGCGTCGGGAACCGATTCGCTCAGCCGTTCCTCGGCAAGCGCGATGGGCGTCGCGTTCCTCTGATCGGTCACGGTTATCAGGCTAAGGGGAGGCGTATCGTGGCGGTAATGCCAGTTCGTGTAGCCGGTGGTCAACTCAATCTCACGGTCGGGGACCTGGCCGGGAACGAGGCGCGTATCGCCGAGGTGATGGCGTGGGCCGAAGCCGAAGGCGCCGATGTGCTCTTGTTGCCGGAATTGGCCATCAATGGCTACCCGCCAGAGGACTTGGTGCTGCGACGCGACTTTGTGAGGATGGGAATCGAGGCACGAGATCGCCTGGCCTCGCGGTCACAGGGCCTGGCCGTCGTCTTGGGTTTCGTTGACTTCGCAGAGTCGGCGGTCAGGGGCGCCGCTGATGCTCAGGAGAGAAATGTCGCCAACGCCGCCGCCATCCTCCAGGACGGCAAGGTGACCGGCAGCTACCACAAGGTGCTGCTCCCCAATTACGGGGTCTTCGATGAGGATCGATACTTCTCTGTTGGGCTCGAACCCGATGCCACATGGCAGTTGGGCGAGGTGGTGGCTGGTGTCTCGATCTGTGAGGACATCTGGCGCGCCGACGGTCCCCCGACGCAACAGGCCGCGGCCGGTGCCCAAGTGCTCTTCAACATCAACGCCTCGCCGTTCCATCGGGGCAAGGCGGCCGACCGGGAGCGAATGATCGTCGATCGGGCCCGGGCAACGTCGACCCCGGTTGTCTATCTCAATCTGGTCGGCGGCCAGGACGAGTTGGTCTTCGATGGTGCCTCCCTGGTGGTGGCGGCTGACGGAACCGTGATTCATCGGTCGCCGCAGTTTGCCGAGGACCTGTTCGTCGTCGACGTGCCGCTTGCCGGGGAGCAGTCGGGCCGCACCTCGCTGACTCCTCTGCTCGACCCGATCGAGGAGGTCTATCGGGCGCTGACCACCGGGCTCGGCGACTACGTCCGGAAGAACGGTTTCCAGTCCGTTGTGATCGGCCTCTCCGGCGGCATCGACTCCGCGCTGACCGCCGCCGTCGCTGCGGACGCGCTTGGCCCGGATGCGGTGTGGGGGGTGGCGATGCCCTCGCGCTTCTCGTCGAAGCACTCTGTGGACGACGCCTTCGAACTGGCAGCGAATCTCGGCATCCGCATCGACCAGGTTCCCGTCGACGACGTGTATGCGTCGTTTCTCGAAACGCTCGCCCCCCTTTTCGCGGGGACGTCATTCGGCGTGGCCGAGGAAAATCTTCAGGCGCGGGCCCGGGGAGCGATCCTGATGGCCATCTCCAACAAGCATGGGCCGATGGTGGTGGCCACCGGGAACAAGTCGGAGATGGCAGCCGGCTACGCCACTCTCTACGGCGACATGGTGGGCGGCTACGCGGTGCTCAAGGATGTCTTCAAGACTCTCGTCTACGAGTTGGCGCGCTGGCGCAACAAGGATGGAGAGGTGATTCCCCAGAAC
>JALYNX010000116.1 GCA_030772935.1 Actinomycetota bacterium
GCGACCGCCCTGCAATGGGCTCGCGAGATCAACGCCAAGAGCCCGACCGCCCAGCGCATGCTCAAGTTCGCCTTCAACCTCATCGACGACGGGTTGGTTGGCCAACAGATCTTCGCCGGCGAGGCCACCCGGCTCGGATACATGACCGAGGAGGCCCGGGAGGGCCGAGACGCTTTCCTCGACAAACGCGACCCGGATTTTGGCAAGTATCCCTGGCACTTCTGAGCCGCTGACTCTCTTTCAAGCCTGGAAGACGGCGGCCCGGGTCCACACCCTTCCTGCCGCCTTGGTGCCGGTGCTGGTCGGAGGTGGCCTGGCGCTCGGTGACGGTGCGTACCGATGGGATGCGTTCACCTTGGCCCTGGTGGCGGCAGTTGCCCTCCAGGTGGCGGCCAACTTCGCCAACGACGCCTCGGACGCCAAGCGAGGTGCCGACACCAGCGCCCGGCTCGGCCCGCCCCGCATGGTGGCGCTAGGCGTGTTGAGCCCGCGTCAGATGTGGGCCGGGGTAGCCGTCGCCGTCGTCCTTGCATCCATAGCCGGCGTCGGTCTGGCCATGATCGCTGGGCCGGTGATCCTGGTGATCGGTGTCATCTCTATCATCGCGATGCTGAGTTACGTCGGGGGGCCGATGCCCTACGGGTATCACGGTTTGGGCGAGGTTTTCGTCTTTATCTTCTTCGGCCTCGTCGCGACGGTTGGCAGTCGGTATATCCATGACATGACCGCCCCCGCCGCATCCTGGCTTCTTGCCATCCCGGTGGGAATGCTTGTAACCGCCCTCCTCGTCGCCAACAACTACCGGGATTTGGACACCGACCGCGAAACGGGCAAACGCACCCTCGCAGTGATCCTGGGCCGGGAGAAGACGAAATGGCTCTATGCGACCTTGGTCTACAGCCCCTTTGTCCTCATCGTCATCTTCGCCGCCGCGGATTGGACCCCCCTCCCCACGCTCTTTGCAGCGATGCTCGCGCCGTATGCCGTCGCCCCGGTGCGAACGTTGTGGCAGAGCAGCGATGGGCCTTCCCTGATCAGGGCATTGGTGATGAACAGCAGACTCCATCTCTGGACAGGGGTGATCCTGGCGGTCGGGGCCAGTCTCTGACCGGAACCTTGGCCGTGCCTTCGAGCGTCCAACCGTCATGAAAAAGCTCCTCTTGACCCTCGGCATGATCGGAGTGCTCGTCACTTCATGCGGGGACCCGGCCGAGCCCGCCTCGATCGAGGGGGTGTGGCAACTCGAATCAGGGCTCCTCGACACGGAGCCGATCCCCATGGTCGATGGTTTCCCGATCACCCTCACCATCGACGCTGCCACAGTGGGCGGAACCGCCGCCTGCAACGGCTACGGAGGGTCGTACACCCTGGACGGCGGAAAGCTTGTCTTCTCTGAAATGGGCGCGACTGCGATGGCCTGCTCCCCCGAGGAGGCCATGACCTCGGAGCGCGTCTTTCTCGAAGCACTCGTCAGGGCGACAACGGTGACCGCGACCGACGACCATTTGACCCTCGCCGGCGAGGGCGTCGAACTCGAATTCAACGAGCTGCCACCGGTTCCGACGGCGGATCTGACCAATACTGTGTGGGTGCTCGTGAGTCTGATCGACGGGGACACAGCTTCGAGTGTCGGCGGTGAGAGGGCGACCCTCGAGCTGTTCACCGATGGGTCGATGCTGGGTTCAACAGGATGTCGCAGTCTCCATGGCAGATACGTCGTGAGTGGAGGCGAGGTCCAGATGAACGAGCTCGCCGCTGAAGGTGAGTGTCCCCAACAGCTCGAGGCTCAGGACAGCCAGGTAGTGGCCGTGCTCGGGGACGGGTTCCGTGCACTGGTCGACGGGGACCACCTCACCTTGACCTCGACCGGGAATCAGGGCCTGGTCTATCGGGCCGAGGGCTGACTGCTTGGCTGCCGCTACAAAACGAGAGAAACCCCCGGGAATCCGGGAGTTTCTCGTAGTCGAGATGCGCGGCGGTGGTGCCGCTTTGCTCTCGGTTGACTAGCGGGACCGCTCTTTGGCCAGGTTCACGGTCAGCTGACGCCCGCCCATGTCCTTGCCATTGAGTGAGGAGATCGCAGCTTGCGCTTCCTCGGCCGAATCCATTTCGACGAACCCGAACCCACGGGACCGACCCGTGTCGCGGTCATTGATGACCTGCGCCTTGGTCACACGACCGTGGGGCGCGAATAGGGACTCCAATTCCGAGGAGTCAGTGGTGAACGAAAGGTTCCCCACGTAGAGATTGGTGGACATTGCATGCTCCTTCCGAAGCTCGAACCGTCGAAGTACTTGACGCCCCACAGCTCGCCCAACCGAAGATCACCTTCGATTTGAAACGGAGGGTCTGGGTAGGCACCTGTGGCGACTTCACCCGACGGTACGAAGGAGCGAAGAAACGGCGCAGCACGCATCCAGGCGTGCGCTGTGGTGTCCACAGTAGTCGCTCCAAGTCACTATCCCGAGTCCGCGGCCAGGCAAACGCGCCTTCAGGTCGTCCTTCGACGTTTCCTGTCTAGCCGCCCCACCGGGTTAGGGTGGTCAGTGCGTATCTCACCACCAGGTCTCGCAGGGAGGGCCCGCGACCGGCCAGGTTGGACCGGATGGGTAATTCGGTTCCGGGTTTCTTGGCGTCTCTGTTCGGATTAACCCGGTGAGGCTGCGCCTTCCGCGACCAGAGGATCCACATGGCACAACGAGGACGTGAAGCAATGAGCAAGCGGGCCCGAGAGCGGACCCGTCAGGAGAAACAAGAGGCCAAGCGCCAACGTCGCGAGGACCGGGTCGAGGAATCGGCCCAGGCCGAGGCCCCCGACGAGACGGCACTCATGGAGGAATTCCGGGCGCTCAGCGAGCAGTACAACGCCAACCTCGTGAGCGAGAATCACTACGCCGAAGAGAGGCATCGCATCTTCGTCGAGCTGGGCATCGAAACCGAACAGGACGCGTAGACCGGTCTAACTCGTCGCCGGCTCCTGATCAACCACCAACACCTCAGGTGAATCGATGCTGGCGCCCACCACCATCGCCGCCGCCAGTAGCACCAGATTCTTGAGGACAAATTCCCCCTCCATCGTCAGTTGCAGCGGGTTCCCGTCTTGAAATGTGAGCTCGGGCAGCAGCACGAACACCAGGAAGGTGCCCACCATCTGCCCTGCAAGCACCAGGAGAACAAGC
>JALYNX010000117.1 GCA_030772935.1 Actinomycetota bacterium
GGATACCACCCGATCCTCGGCTCGGTGTTCGTGGCGCCCTTCCCCCACCCCTATCGCTGGGGGATGACTGAGGAGGCGGCTGTCGAGCTATCGCTGAACGAGCTGCGCCTCATGTTCAAGCATGTCGTCACCCCCAAGAACATCGCCTGTTTCCTGGTCGAACCGGTGCAAGGCGAAGGCGGTTACTACCCAGCCCCTCCCGCCTTCCTCGACGCGCTGCGAGGCCTGGCCGACGAGCACGGGATAATGCTGGTGTACGACGAGGTGCAGACCGGGTTCGGGCGCACTGCGGAGTGGTTTGGCGCCGACCACTTCGATGCCAAGCCGGACGTCATGGCGTTTGGCAAGGGCATCGCGAACGGGCTGCCGCTATCCGCCTACGGCTCCTCGCGGGAGATCATGGACAATTGGCCGGTCGGGGCCCACGGCACCACCTTCGGGGGCAACCCGGTGTCGACGGCCGCCGCCGTTGCGGTCATCGACACCATGGATGGGCTTCTGCCGCACGCCCGAGAGTTGTCGAAGCGGACATTCGAGCGATGCCACGAGCTTGCGGATGACCATCCCACCATTGGCGACGTTCGTGGATTGGGGCTGATGATCGGGGTCGAGTTGGTAACCGACCGTGAGAGCCGAACCCCGGACAAGCCGGCCTTCCTCCACATCGAGAAGCATGCCTTTGACCGGGAGTTGATCATTATCAACTGCGGCCCCGACGGCAACGTCCTTCGGTTCATCCCGCCTTTGGTGGCGACCCAGGAAGAAGTCGACTGGGCTCTCGATCTGGTCGACGAGGGCCTCACCAGCTGGGAAAGCCGGTCCGGCTAGATCGTTTGGCGCCTGGTTCGGGGCGCCTCTGTGGGAGACTCGGACGTGGACGGGAGACGCCTGCTTGTGGCCGCCACGGTCCTGGTGGCAATCGCAGTGCTGGTGCTCACTAACGGGGCTGATGACGTTGCCCCCGAGACCACCTCCGCGGTTGCAGATGCCGCGATCACGTCGACCACCAACCCACCAACATCGACCACCTCACCGATCACGACGACGGCTCCGGCAAGCACCTCTTCTACCTTGGCCCCCATAACGACTGGCGCCCCGGATTCGGAGTTCCTGTCGGCGATCAGCGCGGTGACCGCCGATGACCTTCATGCTTCGTGGCGAGAAGGGTGCCCGCTCGCCATCGAAGGGCTGAGTGCGGTCGATGTCTCTTTCTGGAGTTACAACGGACTGGTCAACACCGGCAGACTGATCGTGGCCACTGACCTGGCCGAGGACATGGTGGCGATCATGCAGGACCTCTACGAGGCCCGATTCCCGATCGAGCGCATGGCGCCGGTCGATGCTTTCGGAGGCGATGACGACCGGAGCATGGCCGCCAACAACACCAGTGCCTTCAACTGCCGTCAGGTGACAGGCGGATCGGCATGGTCGGAGCACTCCTATGGGCGGGCGATCGACATCAATCCCCTCGTCAACCCGTACGTAAGGGGCTCGACGGTGTTGCCCCCGGAAGGTGCGGCCTACGCCGATCGCGAGCGGGATGCACCGGGGATGATCCACGCTGGTGACGTTGTGGTCGATGTCTTTGCCGCCAGAGGATGGGAGTGGGGCGGCTACTGGACCTCATCCAAGGACTATCAGCATTTCTCTACGACCGGACGATGATGGCCGGGAACCACGGAACGATCTCCGGCATCTAAGACCCATGGGAAGAAAAACCACCGGACTGTTGGCTGCAGCCACCCTCACTCTTGCCGCATGCGGGACCGGAGGGGGCACTCTCGGGCCACCTGATGAACCGGATTCACCCGTTCTCCGCGTTCAGTACGAAGGCGGGTTCATGCCGCTGGAAGCCAGCCTCGGTTCCGGCCCTTCCTACCAGCTGCTTGGTGACGGCCGTCTCGTCATCCCGGGCGTCATCACCATGCAGTATCCCGGGCCGCTGGTCGTTCCCTATCAGCAGCGCCAGCTGAGTGAGGCGGATGTCGATCGGGTGCTGGCTCTGATCGAGGAGATCGGGCTTCCCGAGATGGTCGACGAGACAGATGACACTCAGGCAGCCTTCGTCGCCGACGCCCCCACCTATGTGATCACCTATTGGGACGGAGCGGGAGAGCACAAGTACTCGATCTACGCCCTGGGCATCGACCCGGCTCCGGCCAAGGCGGCGACAGCGATGGCCGTGGAGCTCGACGCCCTGTTGCTCGAGCTCTCCTCAGGTGAAACCACGCCCTATGTGGCGAATGAGATCAAGGTGTTCGCCGGCATGAGCGCGGCCGAGCTCGAGCCTGGTTTCGAGGATGTGCGGCCCTGGCCGTTCCCCGACGATCCTCAGGAGTGGAACGGCTTCAGCGGGATCGACTGGAAGTGCAAGGTCTATCCAGGTGAGAATCTCGATCTGTTCATTGACGCGACGCAGGCCACAAGATGGACCGCGCCCAGCGGCGACACCGGCCCCTACACGCTGTTGGTTCGCCAACTGCTGCCTGGTGAAGCCGGCTGTCCTGATATCGAAGCCGAGCTCTAGGGTTTCTTGCCCCCTGCGGAGCGGGGGGACCGTCCGACCGTCAGGTC
>JALYNX010000118.1 GCA_030772935.1 Actinomycetota bacterium
GAAGGACGAGGTCGTCGAGTCGGGCACGCCGATCCTCATAGGGAAGACCGGTGAGCGCCTCGCCGGCAAAGAGGATGTCGAACACCACGAGGTTGACCCCGACCTCGACGCCGGTCCCCCGTCCCCCAAACCCGGTCCTTCGTTGGAGGTGGGAGAACGAGGGCCGACCCAACTCGTCGAAGGCCACGACTTCGCCGTCGACCGCGATCCCGTCGGGTATCGGTAGTCCCGCCAACTCGGGGAAGGGGCCAGTCAGGTCGAGGCCGCGGCGAGACCGAGCCCGAATCCGCCCGTGCTCGGCAGAGACAATCGCCCGATAGCCGTCCCATTTGACCTCGAACCACCATCCCGGGTCATCGAACGCCGCCGGCCATCGAGTCGCCAGCATCGGCTCGAAGTCGGGGACGCTCAATCGGGCGCCAACTCCTCACGCGCTATCCGGTTGGCCAGTCCCCCATCGAGATCCTTGCCGTGTGTCTTCATCAGATGCCCGACTACCCGACCTGCCGCCTTCTCGTGACCGGCGACGCCCAACTCGGTGATGGCGCCCTTGACCAGATCCCGAGTTGCTGTCTCGTCGAGCTTGCTCGGAAGCCATTTCGAGAGGTATTTCACCTCGTACCCGAGCTTCTCGGCCATGGCGGCGCCGCGCTCCCCGATCTCCAAATACTCGCCGCGTGCCTTGTCCATCTTCTTGACATACGCCCCGATCACCGTGCGATAGAGCTCGTCGTCGACCTCCCCCTCGAAGTCGGGCTGGCTCCGGGCGACAGCGATCTCGGTCTCCACCTGGCGGATGACATCGCGCCGCGGGCCATCCTGGGCACGCATCGCGTCTTTCAGCTCTTGGGCGAGCTCTTCTTTGATGGTCATTGGCTTTTCCTGAGGGAGGAGATCAGTCCGGGGTCGTCGGTAATGATGCCCGAGACACCGATGCCCGCCAACTCTTCGGCCTCCCCGAGGTCGTTGACTGTCCAGACGTAGACGTCGAGGCCGGAGTCCGCCACGAGGTTGCGGTCTTGCCCGCTCCGAAGCAGTCGGTGTTCGGGAACAATCGCGGAATGCCCGGCCTCCAAGCAATGTTCTATTGCTTGAGCGAGATCTCCCGACTTTCCGAGGATCAATCCGGTCGCAACGTCGGGGAACTGACGGCGAACAGCATCGACGGTCGGCCAGTGGAACGAAGTGACCACATCGCCAGGTCGGGCCCGAGACGCAGTCTCGTGACCCATCCGGTGATCGGGCTCGAAGCCGGGCTGGTGCGGAAGGTTCTTCACCTCGAGCATCAGGGGGGTGTCGGGGAGTGCTCCCAAGGCCTCGTCGAGCAGGACCGGATGATGGCCGGCCCCGAGATCCAGTTCGCCCAGGACGGCCCATCCGTGGGTCGACACCAGGTAACCGGCCAAATCGGGGTCATGGGAGAGAATGAGTTTGCCGTCGGCACAGCGCCGAACGTCGACCTCGACGGCGTCGGCCACGGTGGCCGCCGCCAGCAATCCGCTGAGGGTGTTATCGGGGAACCGGGAGGGCCATCCCCGGTGGCCAATGACCGCTGACATGTGTCTCCTCACCAGAAAACCGTTTACAAATGAAGGGCCGGCCAGTACATTCCGGACCGGAAATCCCTGGTGCGGCCGTTAATCTGGCAAGCACCCTTGTGAAAAAGATCACAAATTAAGGAAAAGTTCGTGCTCACAACTATTACCACCGACTGGCGGGACCTGGCAGCTTGCCGGGATTCGGAGCCGAGCCTGTTCTTCCCCATCGGTACCACTGGTCCGGCGGTCGAACAGATCGACGCCGCCATCGCAATCTGCTCAACCTGCGCCGTCCAAGAGGACTGCCTCCAGTACGCCCTCGAAACCAATCAGGAGTCGGGCGTCTGGGGTGGCTACGCCGAAGATGATCGTCGTCGACTGCGCAAGCGCTGGCTCGCCGAGCGCCGCCGCCGCGCCGTTTAACAGCCCGCGCTCAGACTGCAGGGGCGAACCCGACCGCTGGCCCACCCTCGGTGTCCTCGATCTCGACGAAGGCCACCTGACGAGTGGGGATGCCCACCGTTCTCCCCCTGCTGTCTGTGAACCAGGCCAACTCACTGCTGGCAACAGCGTGTTCCAACTCCTTCTTGAATGAAGGAACGTCATCGATCTCGATCTCTACGAGCTTGTCGGTGTCAGCAATCCCAATTCGGGCCCTCATCACGGCTCCTGGCCTGTCGGTCGGCCCATCGTAACCCTCTTCCAGAACCCGAATCACAGCCTTAGGTTCGACATGTGAGCTTGATTGCCCGACGGGTCGTGGTGGTGTCTAGCGCAGTTCTCGCCTTCACGATCGGTCCGATGGCGCTGGCTCAACAGATCCCAGCTCGCGACTACCTGCCGATTGCCGTGGAGTTCGGCGGTACACCGACCGTGCTGGTGGAGAAGGGAGACCATCTCTGGAGCATCTCCGCCGACCGCCTCAAGGAACAGTTGGCGCGGTCTCCGAGTGCTGCTGAGATCACACCCTTCTGGCGCCAGGTGATCGAGATGAACCGGAGCCAGCTCCGCTCCGGTGACCCCGACCTCATCTACCCCGGGGAGACTGTCGTGCTACCCGACTCCAGCTAACGCACGGCGGAGAACTTGGCGACCACCCCTTCGTAAGTGACCAGATAGAGCTCGCCGTCGCCGCCGATCCCGAAGCTGTTGACCTGCCCAATGGTTCCCAGGTCCTCGGTCCAATCTCGCTCCTCAGTCACCTGCCCGTTCACATACTTGAAGGACCTGATCCATTGGTCGCACCAGTCGCTGTAGAAGTAGGTCCCCACGAGCTCGGGGATCTCCTGACCCCGATACACGGCACCGCCTGTCACGGAACACCCTTCCTCGTGGCTGTATGTCACTACCGGGGAGGTGTAGTCGGCAGGGTCGCAATCCTGTTTGTGGAAACAGCGGGTCCCTTCCATGTCGGACCATCCGAGATTGAAGCCACCCTCATCGATGGGAAGGACGTCGATCTCCTCCTCATCGCCGTGTCCGACGTCAGCGATGTAAATCAGCCGGTCGACAGGGTCGATCGAGAAACGCCACGGATTGCGCAGGCCATAGGCCCAGACCTCGGGGAGACCGCCACCGTCGACGAACGGGTTCGTCGGAGGAATCCCGTACGGGTCTCCGGAGTCGACATCGATGCGGTGCACCTTGCCGAAGAAGGTGTTCGGGTCCTGGGCCTGAGCGCGGGAGTCGGCACCGTCCCCCATCGAAACCCAGAGCAGACCCTCGGGGTCGAAGCCCAATTGGCCCGCGTAATGCCTGATGTCGGAAGCGTTTGGGGGCTGTTCCAGCTCGATCAGGACCCGCTCCGAGTCGCCACGGGCAAGATTCGGGTCGGTTGTGGAGACTTCGAACTCCGATAGCTGGCGCCGCCCCCCTTTGTCTGTGTAGTAGACGAAGAATCGACCGTTGTTGGCGTAGTCGGGATGGAACGCCAACCCGAGCAGCCCCTGCTCGATCCCACCAGCCAGCACCCGGTCGGTGATGTCGAGAAAGGCGGGGTCGAGCATCTGACGGCTGGCGTCGAGGATTCGGATCACCCCGACCCTCTGCGCCACGAAGAGGCGGTCGTCACCGGCTGGAGCCGTGACCACCGTGGGCTGATTGAACCCCTCGAACACCGTCTCCAGGGTTACCTCCTGAAGAGGCCCCAAGTCGCTGGTCGAACCCGTCGCACCACTCGACGATGTTGAGCCGCCGGGCGTGGTCGTGGTGGTTCCCGACCCGTCAGACGGCTGGGTGG
>JALYNX010000119.1 GCA_030772935.1 Actinomycetota bacterium
GTCCAGAGCCGCCCGTCTGGTGGTGATCGGTGGTCTCGTCATCCTGTCCGGCGTGGCGGTTGTTGGTGGCGCTTCCTATTTGGGCAGGCTGGTCGGTTCCTCGGTCAACTCGGATGATCCAACAGCCGGCCCGGTCAACGTGGTCCCGGGTCAAGAAGTGACGGTGGAGATTCCGAGCGGCTCGAGCGCGCAAGATATCGCGGCGATCCTCGCCGCCCAGGGAGTGGTGCGATCGGCCCTCGAATTCGAGGTTGCAGTCCGCAACAACGAAGCCGCTCAACGTCTGCAGGCAGGGGCCTATGAGCTCGAGACGTTGATGGACCCGGCCGAGGTGGTGGCGGTTCTGATTGTGGGCCCGGTTGCCGACGTCTATCGAGTGACCGTCATCGAGGGCCTTCGGGTGGGCGAGATCCTGACCCAGCTCTCGGAAGCAGCCGGATTGCCTTATGCGGCCTTCGAAGAGTCACTCCTCTCCGGGGATGTCTCCACGTCGCTGCGGGCGATGCCCGCCCAAACGGCCCTCAGCGACTGGGAAGGGCTGTTGTTCCCTGACACATACGAGTTCTCGCGTGACGCCGAGCCGACCGCGATCCTGCAACGTCTCGCCTCGACGATGGAGCAGAGGGTCGACAGCATTGACTGGTCATTCATCCAGAGCGTCGGTTTCAGTCCTTATCAGGGGGTGATAATCGCCTCGATGATCGAGACCGAGGTGCTCCTCGATGAGGAGCGCCCCATCGTCTCCAGCGTCCTCCACAACCGGCTGGCGCTCGGGATGAAGCTCGACATCGACGCCACCGTCCTCTACGCGTTGGGGACCCGCGACATCGCTCTGTTCAACAACGAGGTCGATTCGCCCTACAACACGTATCTGGTCGCCGGTTTGCCACCGACACCGATTGCCTCTCCCGGTCGGTCTTCCCTCGAGGCGGCTGCCGCTCCCGACACCACTGACTTCCTCTTTTACGTGTTGTCGGATCTGGAAGGCCATCACGCCTTCGCCTCCACGATCGAAGGGCACAACGAAAATGTGGCCCAGGCTCGAGAGGACGGGGTGCTTCCCTGATCGGGAGCAGGGAGATCGGCCCCCCATGAGCGGGGAGATCCGGCTCGCGCTCCTCGGCGACCCTGTGGACCACTCACGGTCACCTGCGATCCATAGGGCTGCCTTGGCGAGTTTGGGGTTATCGGGTTCCTATGAGGCCCGACGTTCCGGGCAGGCCGGCCTCAACGCAGCGATCGACGAGCTGAAGGACGGCGCCCTCGACGGCATCAACGTGACCATGCCCCTCAAGGCGATGGCGGCAGCAGCCGCGGACCGCTTGACAGATCTCGCCGCCCGATCGGGCTCGGTCAACACCCTGCGCGCCCGTGACAGGCAGGCCGAAGGCCACTCCACAGACGCAGCCGCCATGAGAACAGTGCTCCAGGGACCGCGATTCGATGAAACGGCACCGGTCTTGGTCCTCGGGGCCGGAGGGGCAGCCGCCGCGGTGCTCACTGCAATCGAAGGTCGCACGGTCTATCTGGGAGCTCGACGTGATCGAGCGGCGCAAGTGCTGGCGAAGGCTGCCGGCTACGACGTCGTGGTGGTGCCCTTCGAGGAACCGGTGCCGGGGGCGATCGTGGTCAACGCAACTCCGATCGGGATGAACGGTGAGCTGCTGCCACCGGGAATGGTGGAGGGCGCCTCAGGGCTCGTGGACCTGGCATATGGTCACACCGACCCGCCGTCGACGGTGCTGGCACGGGCGATCGGTCTGCCGGTTGTTGACGGAATCGAGTTTCTCGCCCGGCAAGCGTATGAATCGTTCATGTGGTGGACCGGTCGAGAGGCGCCACTCGAGGTGATGCTGGAGGCTGCCAAAAACGGCTAAAGCGCAAGACCTATCAAACCGAAATGGTTTGAAAGGATTGTCACGCAAGGAGTGAAACAAGTGGCTCTTTCTGGAAACTTGGGCTTCGTGCCTCTCGATGAGGTGCTTCGGCTACTGACCCGATCTGATCAGCAGGGCGCTGTCGACGTCTGGGGTCAGGACGTGCGCGGACGCATCTTCATCAGCAAGAAGGGGATCGGTCTGGCCACCACGTCAGACGACAACGACCTCCGCCGCCACTTGATCAATTCGGGGTATGTCGACGAGGCATATCTCAACTCGATCGAAGCCGGTACTACCACGATGGCGCCGCTCGCCGACAAAGAAGCCGACATCATCGAACTTCTGCGTGAGATGACCGTCGAGAGCCTCTACCAGATGTCGCGCCGCGGTTCGTCCTTCGAGGTCACCGAGTCGCTCACCACGCCTTATGCCAGCCCCAGGGCCTTCGAGCTCGAGGCGATTCTGGAAGAGTCGAGGCGACGGGCGGGGGAATGGATCGAGGTCGAGCAGATCATCTCGGATCTGGATGCCGTGATCCAGATGAATCGCGAGCTCGGCGATCAGGATTCGGTCAAGATCAGCCGGGATGCCTGGCGTCTGCTCTGCGAGATGGGCTCCGGTGCATCGGTGCGAACCCTCGCCGAGCGCCTGGGAACCACCGATTTCTGGACCGCCCGAGTCGCGGCAGGCCTATCCGACCAGCACCTTCTCGTGCTCGCCGCTAGCGTCGAAGAGGACGTCCGTGCCGAGCCAGTTGCAGCCGCGGCCTCGTACTACGAGCCACCGGTGGTGCAGGAATCAGCCGCTGCGATCGACGAGGACCAGGATCCCAACGAGTCGTGGTGGGTAGAGCCGCAGGTCGAGGAAACCGACGCCGTAGTCGCCGTTGCCACTGAAGAGGAGCCTGAGCCCGAGACTCATCGCGACAGCCGTTTTGGCCAGTTCCGTCAGATGGCGGCTGCTTCAGAAGAGCCGACCGTTGAGCAGCCCCAGGTCGAGGCCGAGGCAGAGGCAGAGGCCGCGGTCGAGCACGAGCCTGCAGCATTCCTGCCTCAGGAAGAGACGGAGCCGGTCCTGGAAACGCCGTCCGACCTCGATGCCGTCGAGGAGGACACGGAGGCATTCTTGGAGAAGGTCTTCTCACAGCTCGAGAACAACGGACAGCCTGAGGAAGAGGGTCACGGCCTTTTGCGTCGCCGTCGCCTCGGCTCGGTCCTCAAGGAATTGAACGAAGACGACTGAGAGCCCGGCTCTCCGCATTCCTCAACGCTAATTTGCTCCGGCGGTGATTCATCTCCTCGCCGGAGCTTTTGGCTTTCTAGGGGCACTTGCCGCCCACGATCTCGCGACTCAGTCTCTGCGAGACCTTCCTCTGCGGCCATTGGCCGGCATCTGCCCCCAATGTGGCCATGCTCGGGGCTGGTCGTCGCCGACGTGCTCGAGTTGCTCTCGCAGGGTCGATCGTGAGCTGGTCTTGGCGCTGCTGGGGATGGCAGTCGCTGTCGGGTTCGCCGAGACGCTCGGCGCCAGCTGGGCTCTCATTCCGTATCTGGGCTTTCTGATCCTCACTCTCGCCCTTGGGGTGACCGATATCGATGCTTTCCGCATCGTCGATCGGCTCAATCTGAGGGGCACGGGCATCCTGGCTGCCGCTCTCGCCCTGGCAGCAATCCTCGACGGGTCGATCCCCGAACTGGGACGGGGAGCACTCGGCGCCCTCGCCTATTTCGGCGGCACCAATCTGATGTTTCTCCTGGCAGGCGGCAAGGGATTCGGGTACGGCGACGTGAAGCTCTCTGTCCAATTGGGCCTTTTCACCGCCTACCTCTCCTGGGGGACCCTGGGGTGGGCAGTCCTGATCACCGCCCTCCTGGGCGGCCTGGTGTCGATAGTGGTCATCTTGCTGGGTTTGGTGGTGAGGACCCGAGCCCGGAGGGCGGCGGGCGGTGCCGAGGGGCCCTCAATCCGCGAGGCGATGAGGGCCGAGCTCCCCTACGGACCGCAAATGATCGTGGGCGCCTGGATGGCGATCGCCCTCGTCGGGCTCGGAGCTATCCCGATCCCGACGTAGCATCCACCAATGCTTCGTTTCATGACTGCCGGAGAATCGCACGGTCCCGGGTTGGTGACCGTGGTCGAGGGTTTGCCGCGCGGCCTCGATGTCTCGGCAGAAGCGATAGCAGACGAGCTGGCACGCCGGCGGCTTGGTTTCGGACGTGGTAAGCGCATGGCGATCGAGCGCGACGTCCTGGAGATCCTGGGTGGGATAAGACACGGCAAGACCCTTGGCTCACCGGTGGCAGTCCTGGTCAGGAACACAGAATGGCCTCGTTGGGCCGAGGAGATGAGCCCGGAGCCGGCACCAGTCAAGAAGGCGGTGACCAGGCCCCGACCGGGTCATGCCGACCTTGCCGGGATGCTCAAGTACGACACCGACGACGCCCGTGACATCCTGGAGAGGGCCTCGGCGAGGGAGACCGCGGCGCGGACCGTCGCCGGCCATCTGGCCAAGACCCTGCTTCGGACAGTGGGTGTCGATGTCATCAGTCATGTGGTCTCGATCGGTCATGTTGAGAGCGAGGGACCGATTCCAGTCCCTGCCGACCTCGAAATCATCGACGCCAGTCCGGTGAGGTGCTTCCACGAGCCCTCGGCTTCGGCAATGGTCGAACTGATAGAAGACGCCAAGGAGCGGCGTGACACCCTCGGCGGCGTGTTCGAAGTCCTCGCTTATGGGGCCCCGGCGGGGATCGGCTCCCATGTCCACTACGACCGCCGTCTCGACGGCATGTTGGCCGCCGGCCTCATGTCGATCCCGGCGATCAAGGGGGTGGAGATCGGTGACGGGTTCGAGGTCGCCTTCCTCCCTGGCTCCAAATCGCACGACGAGATCGTGTCCGGGGACGTGGGCTTGGAACGACCTACCAATCGTGCGGGCGGAGTCGAAGGTGGGATGAGCAACGGCGAGCCGATCCGGGTTCGGGCTGCCATGAAGCCGATATCGACGTTGATGCGGCCGCTGCGCACCGTGGACATGACCACTGGTGAGCCAGCCGAGGCGGTACGGGAGAGATCCGACGTCTGCGCGGTTCCGGCCGCGGCGGTGGTCGGAGAGCAAATGGTGGCCATCACCCTCGCCTCCGAGTTCCAGCGCAAGTTCGGCGGGGACACGGTCGAGGAATTCGTGGCCGCCCACCGGCGCTATGTCGACGGGTTGATCGAGCGTCTCGAACGATGACGATCTGGCTCGCCGGGATGATGGGGTCGGGTAAGACCTCCAGCGGGGCTGTCGCCGCGGCGAGTCTCGGCGTTCCCTTCTATGACACGGATGTCGAAGTCACCAAGGCGTTCGACTGCTCTGTTGCCGAGCTCTGGGAGCGGGTGGGTGAGCCCCAGTTTCGCGCCTTGGAGACTTCCGCGGTGCTGAGACTCGCCGGAGAGCCGGCAATCGTGGCGACGGGGGGCGGTGCGGTGCTCGACTCGCAAAACCAGGAGGCGATGAGGGCATCCGGCCCCGTGGTCTGGCTGCGTGCGACTCCAGAGGAGCTGCTGCAGCGAGTAGGCCGCACTGCCGACCGGCCCCTCCTCGACAGGGCTGAGGACCGCTTGACTGAGATTCGGTCGCTCGCCGCCGAGCGAGCCGACAGGTATCAGGAGGCGGCCGATCATGTGATCGAGACCAGCGGCAAGAGCATCGTCGAGGTGGCCGATGAGATCGCGGCGTTATGGGCACCCTGACCGTCGCAGGCAAGACCGAGGTGATTGTCGGGGAGGGATTGTTGGACGATGTGCTCCCTGCCCGTGAGGGGAGGCAGCGGGTGGCGATCCTGACTCAGCCCGGAGCCACGCGTTACGCCCTCGAAATCGCACGGAGCCTCAGGGACGAGGGTCTTGGTGTTGAGGTGATCGGCCTCCCGGACCGTGAGGAAGCGAAGACGCTCACCGTCGCCGAGACCGTTTATGAGACTCTGGCTCGTTTTGGGCTGGGCCGACACGACACTGTGGTTGGTGTGGGCGGGGGCTCGGTGTCGGATCTGGCCGGGTTTGTCGCCGGGACCTGGCTCAGAGGCGTCGAAGCCGTACACGTGCCAACCACCCTTCTGGCAGCGGTCGACGCCGCGATCGGAGGCAAGACAGGAGTGAACCTGGCGGGCAAGAACCTGGTCGGCCTGTTTTGGCACCCGAGCCGGGTGGTGGTCGATGTCGACATCCTGAAGGGTCTTCCCTCGTCTCTGGTGCGAGAAGGCCTGGTGGAGGCGCTCAAAGCGGGGCTGGTCGGTGATCCCGAGCTGTTCGCCATGATCGAGAGGAGCGGGACCGGCGCCGACCTCGAGGAGGTGGTGGCAAGATCGGTGACCGTGAAGGCTCGGGTGGTTGGCGAGGACGAGAGGGAGCTTGGAGTACGCGCCGTTCTCAACCTCGGGCATACCGTGGGCCATGCCATTGAGTTCGCTTCCCCGCTCTCGCATGGAGAAAGCGTCGGCATCGGCCTCGTCGCGGCCGCCCGGATCTCGGAGATCCGGCTCGGCTTCGAGGAGGCCAACCGCATCAGCGAGTCGATTCGGGGTTTGGATCTGCCGACCAAGGTGACTGGGCTGGATCGGGCGAGAGTGGTCGACCTGCTCCGCCACGACAAGAAACGGGACGCCGAGGGAATCCGTATGGTCCTGTTGCGGGCGATCGGCGCTCCGGTCGTCCAACATGTGAACGGAGACGACGTCGGAGTCGGGCTCGAGGCCGTAGGGCTCTGAGCGCGGTACCGTCCACGTCGGACCTCCTCGAATCAGGACCCACACCATGATCAGCACCAATGACGTACGCCCCGGCATGGCTCTGCAACTCAGTGACGGCCTGTTCAACATCGTCGAGTACCAGCACGTGAAACCGGGCAAGGGCAAGGCCTTCGTCCGGATGAAGATCAAGAACCTGGAAACAGGTCAGGTCTTGGAACGGACCTTTCGCGCCGACGAGCATGTCGATCAGGCGATCATCGACCGCCGCGACCATCAGTATCTCTATTCCGATGACCTCGGCTATCACTTCATGAATCTCGAGGACTTCGGCCAGCTGGCTTTGTCCGCCGGGGATGTCGGTGGGGCCGCCGGATATCTGGTCGACGGGATGACGGTGAGTCTTCCGCTTTATCGGGGAACTCCCATCGGTGTCGACCTGCCGTCGTCAGTGGAGCTGGAGGTCACGTATGCCGAGCCGGCAGTCAAAGGCGACACCCGCACCGGTGCCACCAAGCCGGTGACCCTGCAAACCGGCATCCAAATCCAGGTTCCCTTGTTCGTCGAGCAAGGCGATCGGGTCAAGGTGGACACCCGGACCGGGGAATACCTCACCCGAGCATGAGCTCCCAGCCCGCACCGGCGCCGACGATCCCGGCCCGGCTCACCCCCGTCGAATTCGCCGCTGCAACCGGGCAGCCGATCGAGGACGTGTTGGCGGCTCTCGAAGCACGTTCGGAGTCGTCCGGGCCCGACGAGATGCTCAGTCCTGAGCTTTCTTTGGCGATTGCCAGCACGCTCGGAGTACGCATCAGCATCGAGCCTCGAGACGTCGCCCTGGAAACCCTCTACGAACTGGAGACCAGGGGAGAGCAGGAGTTCGAGGGGCTGACCGGCAGGGCAGGCCGTCTGGTCGCCGGAGTCCTCGAGCATCGAGAGGATCTCGACCACGAGATCGAGTCGGCATCGGATCACTGGAGCGTCGCCCGCATGCCGGTGGTCGATCGTTCGATCCTTCGGTTGGGGTTGTTCGAACTCCATCACGACAAGGGGATTCCCACCGGCGTCATCGTCGCCGAGGCGGTTCGTCTGGCTCGTACCTACTCCACCGAGCGCTCAGGCTCGTTCGTCAACGGCGTCCTGGCATCGTTAGCGCGGTCCGCTCGACCCTGAGGTTGGCGGTCGGGCTGGCGCGCAGTTACTCTCGCCTCACCTTTAAGGATCGGTCCTGTGAGACCGGGAAGGAGTTCGCATGCTTTGGGTCGAGGCGCCGTCGGGGGTCTATCCGTGCCCCAGGTGATGAGCGGTCTCGACATCGACCGCGCAGTCCGCCGCATTGCCCACGAGATCCTGGAGCGTCATCGCGGAATCGAGAACGTGGTGATCGTCGGAATCCACACCCGGGGTGTCCACCTTGCCCGTGCCCTGGCCGACGCGATCTCTTCGTTCGAGGGCGTCGTCGTTGCAGTGGGTGACCTCGGAATCGAGCCCTATCGCGACGACCAGGGTCTCCGTCCAACTCGCAAACCCCGGCCTACCCGGATCCCGGTGGACATCTCGGGCAAGAGCGTGATAGTGGTCGATGACGTCCTCTACACAGGACGCACCGTTCGGGCCGCTCTGGATGCCCTCTCCGATATCGGTCGGGCAGCTCAGACCGAGCTCGCAGTGCTCGTCGACCGGGGCCACCGTGAGCTCCCGATCCGAGCCGACTATGTGGGCAAGAACCTGCCGACCAGTATCGACGAAGTGGTTCGAGTCAGACTGGGCGAGGTCGATGGGGACCACGGGGTTTGGATCGACCGGGTGGCGGTGGCGTGAGCGGGCTCCTGGGTCTCCGCGGTCTACCCCGTCCGGTTCTCGAAGATCTACTCGACAGCGCCGAGCGCTTTGGCAAGCAACTAGAGGGAAGGGAAAAGGAGAGCGCGGAGCTCCGAGGAGTGACGGTGACCACCGTCTTCTTCGAGGCTTCGACCCGCACCCGTCTGTCGTTCGAACGGGCGGCTGTTCTTCTCGGCGCCCATGTGATGAACTTCATCCCGGAATCGTCTTCTCTGGAGAAAGGGGAGTCACTGCGGGACACGCTGCTCACCATCACCGCGGTGGGAAGCGATCTCTTGGTGGTCCGGCATGGCTTGGTGGGTGCACCAGGCCTGGTCGCTCGCTGGACCGGGCTTCCGGTGATCAACGCCGGCGACGGCAGGGGTGAGCACCCGACTCAGGCGCTGGGCGATGCCCTGACACTGAGGAAGCACTTCGGGTCCTTGGAGGGGCTTCAGGTCGGGATTGTCGGGGATGTCGCCAACAGCCGTGTGGCTCGAAGCCAGCTCTGGGCCCTCCCCACACTGGGAGCCGACCTCACCCTCATCGGCCCCAAGACCTTGCTGCCGACAGCGGATCCCTGGGGGGTGAGGATGGAATCGGAACTCGACCCCGTTCTCGACCGTCTCGACGTCGTGTATCTGCTCCGCGTCCAGCGGGAGCGCGGTGCGGCCGCAGGCTTCCCATCGCTCGCGGCGTATGCCTCACGATTCGGGCTCACAGAAGCCCGTCTCTCACGTTTGCACCCGGCGGCAGTGATCATGCACCCAGGGCCGATCAACCGTGGGGTGGAAATCTGCGATGCAGCCGCCGACGGCCCTCGATCGCTCATCCTGAGCCAGGTTGCCAACGGGGTGCCGGTGCGAATGGCAGTCCTCGCTGGCGCGATGGGGGCGGAGTGATAGTCATCACCGGGGCCCGGGTGTGGCGCGCCTCGGGGTTGGTGGATGAGACCGTCGTGATCGACGGCGACCGAGTGGTCGACGTGGGCACTGTCCCTGCCCCGTCCGGGGCTCGGGTCATCGAAGCGTCGGGTGCCGTCCTCGGACCGGGGCTCGTGGATCTCCATGTCCACCTCCGCGACCCCGGGCAGACCTGGAAGGAAGACATCTCGACCGGTTCACTGGCTGCCGTTGCCGGCGGCTTCACCGCCATCGTGGCCATGCCCAACACCGATCCACCAACCGACAACGTCAAAGTGATGGCCGACCTCCTCGACCGAGCCGCTGAGGTCGGATTGGTCGACTTGGTGGTCGCTGGAACTCTCACCCGAGGCCGTGAAGGCATGGAGATGGCCGATTTCGACTCCCTGTATCAGGCTGGTGTTCGCATGTTCACCGACGATGGCGATGCGGTATCAGACTCGGGTCTCCTCCGCCGGATCATGGCCTATCTCCGTGACCTTCCAGGTGCGCTCGTGGCCGAGCACAGCGAGGACCGGTCGCTGACTGGAGGTGGACATCTCAACGAGGGCATGGCGGCGGCGAGACATGGCATCGGTGGCATCCCGGCGGTGGCAGAGGAAATAGTCGTGGCCAGGGATCTCGCTTTGGCGGCGGACACCGGCGCCCGGCTCCACATCCAACACGTGTCCACAGCCGGCTCGGTGGGTCGGATCCGGCATGCCAAGGAATCGGGCCTTGCCGTCACCTGCGAGGTCACCCCGCATCATCTCGCGCTGGACGACTCTGCATTGGAGGGTCTGGATCCGAACTTCAAGATGTATCCCCCGTTGCGGGCCCGACTCGACCGCGAGACGCTGGCAGGCGCGCTCGAGGACGGTACGGTCGACGCCGTGGCCACCGATCACGCCCCGCACTCGATGCCGGAGAAGGATGTTCCCTTCGAAGAGGCGCCACGAGGGGTGATCGGACTGGAGACGGCTGCATCGGTGTCCTGGGCCGCTTTGAGAGGCAATGTCGATCTGTTCTTCGACCGATTGAGCGTCGCACCAGCCCGCATCCTGGGACTCGAGGGCCATGGTCAGCCGGTCGAGCCTGGATCCCCGGCCAATCTCGTGCTCTTCGACCCGACCCGCTCCTGGCAGCCACGGTCGTTCCGATCGAAATCGTCCAACAGCCCGTTCCTGGGAACCACTCTCGCCGGGAGGGTCCTGGCCACGATCCACGATGGGTCGCTCGTCTACGAGGCGCCACCTGATGACTGAGCACCTTCAGCCGGCGCTTCTCTGCACCGCCGACGGTGAGGTCTTCCGTGGGCTCTCGGTGGGAGCCACCGGAGTCGCCACCGGGGAGGCGGTGTTCAACACTTCCATGACCGGTTACCAGGAGATCCTCACCGATCCCTCGTACGCGGGGCAGGTGGTGGTGATGACTGCCTCCCACATCGGGAACTACGGGCTCACCAAGCTCGACGAGCAGTCTTCGAGGCCTGCGGTGTCCGGATTCGTGATGAGGGCGATGTCACGGCGCGACTCGAACTGGAGGTCGGAGGGTGCGATTGCCGAATACCTGCATCGTCACGGTGTGGTGGCGATTACCGATGTGGACACCCGACGGCTGACGCGGTATCTGCGGGACCGGGGGGCGATGCCGGTGGCAATCGGCGCGGAGGTCGACGAGGCCGAGCTGAGATCGATCGCCGCAGCCGCCCCGTCGATGGAGGGCCAGAATCTGGTGTCACAGGTCACCACACCAACCCCATATCATCTCCAACCGTCGGCTACCCCCCGGGGTCGGATCGTGGCAATAGACCTCGGGATCAAGCGGGACATGCTCGACCATCTGACGAGCCGCGGCTTTGCGGTCGAGGTGGTGCCGGCCGAAACCGACTCGGGCGCGATTCTGGCCCTCGATCCGGACGGTGTCTTCCTGTCCAACGGCCCTGGCGATCCCGAGCCGTTGACAAGCACCACAGAGACCTTGCGGAGCCTCTTGGGCAAGGTCCCCTTGTTCGGCGTCTGTCTGGGTCATCAGGTGCTCGGCCTCGCCATCGGAGCCAGGACCTTCAAAC